>CAMDBP010000003.1 GCA_945889315.1 Chitinophaga pinensis | reverse complement strand
GACCTCAGGGTTATGAATCCTGTGCTCTAACCATCTGAGCTACCTCGCCATTTAATTAAAACCTGTACTTCGAAGTACTTTGTGCCCTATCGTTTGGGTAATGTAAACACATAAACAGTAGCTTACTATTGCACCTTTTACATCACTGCGATTAAGCGGGTGCAATAGTAAAAAAAATATTTATGAGTAGCGCAGTTAATCTTTAAAAATATTCAGCGTACCCTCTTACTCATCAATCGCTACTTTATACGTCGGCTCTTCCATACTATTTACGTCTATAAGTTCAGGGAATCACAATAATCCAGGTGTTAAAGTCTAGCGAATAGCAAAGGGCGGAAACATCCTTTTATACTTGCCAGATCACCTACGAAGGTCGTCTGTAAAGCAAGGAATTTTATCCAGGCCAATGCTACGGTAAGTCCCGACAGCACCTCGGTGGTGTAGTTTACTTTTTGTCTAAAATCGAATAGATTTAGGTATATCTTCATGAATGATTTTTCTAAATGAGGTGCAAATTTACCTTTTAAACCTGCCCAGACTACATCCAGTGAACCGAGTACGATGACTAAACCCTTGTATTTCTCAGAATTGAAAGCTACTCTAGCCCTTAAAATCGAGTTTAGGTTCTACGAGAATCACCTCTTCCTTATCCACTTTTACCAAGCCAGGCGTTGCACCTTTGGGCTTTCGTATGTATTTACGTGGCGTATACATTACGGCTGCGAGTGACTCACTTTTTGCTTTACTGTAAAATGCTGCGACACTGGCTACTTTCTCTATAGTTGAAGGTAATATGCGTGTATTATTGGGATTGCGTATAATGACATGGCTACCACTCACATCCTTGGCATGCAGCCACGTATCCGAATTGGTCGTGTGGTAACGTAGTAAGTCATCATTCTCTCTTGCTCCCTTCCCTATTCTAATCTCAAAGCCATCTATATGCATGGTCTTATAGGGTACACGTTTTTCTTTTTGAATTAATTTAAGATCTGCGGTCTTTCGGATTTCTTTCAGACTATCAACGTTTTCAAAGCTTTCGATTTCTTGTGCTTTTGCTCGATAAGTATGTTCTACTTCTGTAAGATGTTTTAACGCAAAATCCCGCTGTTTGCTTTCGTTTTTACCCTTGGTATAGTAACGCTCTGCGTTTGCTTGTGGGCTTAGGGTATTTTGCAGTTTTATAGCTACTTCACGAGTACCGTCAAAATGGAGTAGTTTAACCTCTGACGCTCCTTTGTTGATTTGCCATAAATTAGCCATGAGCAAATCCGCTTTTTCTTTGTATGAACTGGCACGATTGAGCTCTTCTAAGCGTTTTTGAGCAGATTTTACCTTCTTATCCAGCACAGAAAGTTCTTTGTGCAGTTGGCCTAAGTGAGAACCCTTGGTTTGGGCATACACCTGATGCGATATAAATAGACGTGCATGTTGATCTAAGGCTTGCGTAATCTCGTCAAACTGGGCAATAGGCTCTGCTCCTGCCTCATAATCTAACGTGTATTTCTTTACACCTTTGTTTAAAAATAGCGGTTTCTTTAATACTTGCTGCTTGAGTTTATCGAGTGTAATTACTTTATCCGTATTAGCCATTTCGTCAAACGATAAGGCGACAAGTTGTAGTCGCTCATTCTCATTTAGAAACTTTAAATCACTTACTTTCTTGTCTTCTAATTGCCACGTATTTATTTCATACGTATCTACTTTACTGGTTTTTACCGGAAATGCTTCTTGCCAACTATTAGACTGGTAATGTGTTAGTTGCGCGAATTTCCCAAACAAATAAAAGGCCAAAACCTGTTGGTCTTCAAATACGATATCAAACCGTCTATCATACGAAAAAGTGCGTATTTCACTTACTTTTACCCCCTTCAAACTTCGAAACACTGGAAGTCTGTTTTTCTTTTGAAGCTTTTCTAAATCCGGTGTTTGAAAATAAGCTTGTCCTTGAAAAAAACTTACTTTAACACCCTCCTCATCAAAAATTAAGTATACGTCAAACTGTGACGTGGTAAAGAGTTCTGAAAGTGGCTTACCTACTAGTTTAGCTCGGAGCTGTATAGCAAGTCGTTCGATAAGGAAAGCATTCATGTTGGGTGTTCAAAGATATTCGTATTTCAGGAACCTAAATCGGAAACGAATATACTCCTATCCAATACTTAGTATTCTCCGAATACATCGGTTAAACACTCGCATCCATTTTCGGTAATTACGATAGTGTGTTCAAACTGAGCCGATAGTTTTCGATCGCGTGTGCGTGCTGTCCATCCGTCACCTTTGTCTACGATACATTCAGGCACTCCTTCGTTTATCATTGGCTCTATGGTAAATACCATTCCTGGCTTCATTTTCTTTCCGGTATTCTTTTCTCCCACATGACTCACTTCAGGCTCTTCATGAAATTGAAGTCCTACACCATGCCCACAAAATTGCCAAACCACGCCAAATCCGTTGCTTTCTGCATAACGTTGGATCTCATAGCCTATGTTACCAAATCTATTACCGGGTCGGCATTCTTTAACACCAATAGCAAGACACTCTCTTGTTACGTCAATCAGACGCTGTGCATTATCTGCAATTTTACCTACAGCGTACATTCTACACGTATCTCCAAAATAGCCATTTAAGATAGTCGTTACATCAATATTCAAAATATCTCCGTCTTTAAGCACATATTCGTTAGGCACGCCATGACATATCACTTCGTTTGGACTTGCGCAAATAGCACCACTAAATGCGGGTGAACCGTGAGATTTATAGCCTAAGGTTGCAGACTTAGCTCCATGATCGGTGATGTATTCTAATGCTTTATCGTTTATGAATTTGGTGGTATTACCTGCCACTACAAATTGCTCTAAGTACTTAAGCACATTGGCCGCGAGTATGGAACTCTTTCTAATACCTTCAATCTGCTCTTTCGTTTTTATTTTTATTGCCATGCTAACTATGAGATTGCAAAGGTAGTTAGTCAGTTATCAAATTCAAACAGTATAATACAGTGCGTTGTTATTTCACTAGTTTGCGAATAAGCATTCCGTAGTTGGTGTTTACGTATAAGAAATAGACGCCGCTTGGTAAAGGGCTCATATCGATTGAAAATGATGATTGATTGCCTTGTAGTACAGCATATTGTATAGATTTACCTTGGGCATCAACAAGTGAATAATTGGTCGCCTGTGCTTTTTCTAGAACTACACGTAGTTCGTTTTGTGAAGGATTAGGATAAATAAGCATCTGTTGAGACACTTGAGATATACTTCCTATGCGCTGTGATGTTCTGAACCTTTTATCGGTATAGACTTTATAGGCACCCGGAGCACAATTAATAGTCATTTTGATATCGGTTACATTCATACTATCTCCACTAAAATAATTGTACCACATCCCGGTATGCTGAAAATCGCCAATCAGATCTGCTGTTGTAACATCAAAATTACCCATCACTACAAAATTTTGACTTGCATCCGATAAATGTACTCGTTTGCCTTTTCCTCCTAAATCTAGCTTTACGTCGTTTCCTTCAAAGGCTTTGTAGGTGAGTTTAAGTTGGTTCATTTCTGACATTACACGGTAAATATCCTTTCTGTTTCCAGCAGTATTGTAATCCCATTTAATAGGCTTATTACCCGTTCTTCCGTTAAAATCAATGGCATAGTCGTAGCCTAATTCTTGAAATTGCCACATTAATTTAGGCCCGGGTATTGCACTAAAAACCACCCAAGTAAGCTCACTTCGATCTAAGGCTGTATTGATGTCTTTCACCGAATAACTTCCACTTGAATTTCCGTATTGCAGGTTTTTGTAAAGCATACGTTCTTCGTCATGACTTTCTGCATACGCCAGAAGTTTAGGGTTATTCCATCCCCGCGATTGGTGATAAGCATTTGTAAAATTAGAAGTGTAGCCCATGCTTGCTTCAGTTGCCTCGTGATTCATATTGCCCCAAAACATACAACCATAATTAGCTAAATCCTTTTCTTCACTATTATCTGCAAAATGCTCAAGAATTACGTAGGCATTGGGATTTACCGCTTTTACTTCATTGTAAATTCGTTTTAGGTTATTTACACGGTCTACATCATAAGCACCCCACGCTCCTACATTACCCAACGTGTTTTTTTGGGTAAATCCTTTAGACAAATCAAAGCGAAATCCATCTAGTTTGAACTCAGTAAGCCAATATTCCATGATTTGTTTGAGATAAGCCCTTAGCGCCGCACTCTCATGGTTTAAGTCATATCCCACATTAAAATCATGTTTGGCATCTGTATTTACAAATGGATTTTGACCTGTTGGCTTGAAGGTAGTAGCATCCCAATACAATTGACACAAAGGATTTTGACTAAAAGCATGATTGTACACCACGTCTACAATCACAGCTATCCCTCGTTTATGGCAGGCGTCTACAAAAGCTTTCAGTGAAGCAGGTGTACCATAATATTTGTCCAATGCCATGTGATACGACGGGTTGTAACCCCAGCTCTCGTTACCTTCAAATTCATTGATAGGCATTAATTCAATGGCATTTATTCCAAGATTAACCAAGTAATCTAAGGTATCCATCAAGGTCTTGTAATTATGCTTTGCCACAAAGTCTCTGACGAGCAATTCGTAGACAATTAACTTATTTTCTTCGGGAGCACTAAATTCGCTTACTTCCCAAGTGTATGGCGTTTTAGTCATTTCGACCAATGATGCTATCCCCGAGGTTTTGCCTTGTGGATAGGGATGCGGATTAGGATAGGTTTCTGCTGCGATATACTGATCATTATTGGGATCTAAAACCAACTCACTGTAGGGATCGGCAACACTAATTTCGCCATCTACCAGGTACTGAAAAGCATAGCGCTCATTGGCTTGAAGGTTTGGTATTTCTATCCACCAAGTAGCTCCATCGCTGGCACGTTTCATAAAGTAGTCTGTACTTACCGTCCAGTTGTTAAAATCGCCAATCACGTAAACGTACTTTTTGTAGGGAGCAAACAAGGCAAGGGTTAGACTGGTTGACGTAGTTCTGTTTATGCCCAACGTTGCACCAGCAGGTAAAGCCTCTAGTACTAAATTGGGATTAATCACATAATTGACCGTATCGTAAGCTAGAGTTCCCGCAGCATCAGACGATAATATCACTTGGTAATCGCCGGGTGTTGTGGCTGTATACGTGTGCGAAATGGATATTCCCACATTGGATGCTACATCAGTTCCATTAATACGAAGTGCTAATGTGGAGCTCATAGATGCCCCACCGTTTATTGTTATTGATTCACCTATACTGTATATTTTATTTTGACTAGGCGAAGCAATAGTTGCATACAACCCTCCTGAATACAGCTGAATAAAAATATCAGAACCATCAGCATTCCGTCCAGAGATATTTCCGGCTTCATTTCTAAACAAGATGGCTATTTTTTCTATTGATTCTCCAGACGGTACGCCATAGTATGCACGTATATCTGTAATAGTCAATGTATATTTATCATTCCCAATATTAGTTAAAACGGGTGCATTAGCGGTACCCCATGTTCCTTTGGTATATTTCCAATCGGAATTAGAAGTACTGTTATTGGTAATCACGCCGGTGTGTGCATACACCACTCCGCTAAATCCTGCCATGCCTCGATTTCCTTGTTTTGCATCAAAAGTGATGACAATGGGTGAAGTTTCTGTGGGAAATGAAGGTGAAACAGTAACAACTTGGGCGTTTAAACCTAAAAGACTTAAAAAAATACCTGAAAATAAAAGTAAAAACCTACTAACTATACGAAACATTGGTCAAAGTTGCAGAAAAGAAGTTTACGAAACGAATTAGTAGTGTAAAAATGACACTAAGTCGGGTAATCTAAACTATTTTTTCAACACTAAACAAGTTATTACGTATTCATAATCAATATTTTATATTTATTACACCTAAAAATATAACTGTCGTATGTGGAAAAAAATAACGAAGGATAAGGTCTAAAAAAAGTTGGAATCTTACATGTTTTACACTCGAAAATACCACACAATTTTCCGTTTAAAGATGATTTATATTACTCATTATCTGATAGTTAATTTAATTTACGCACCTTGGTAAGATCGTGTTTTTCAAATTAAATTGCATTAATTAGTTGAATTTATATATTTGTACCACGTTAATACTTAGCGTAAATATTACACTAAGTAAATAGTTACATAATATATGAACATATTAAAAAGCAAAGTTGTCATTCTCATTATTTCGGCTGTTCTATTTTCAAGTGCCTCATTTGCGCAAACTAAAATTACAGGTACCGTTGCAGACAATGAGACCAAAGAACCTTTAGTAGGTGCCTTCATCCAATTGGTAGGTTCAAAAGGTGGAGCAATCACAGATGGTACAGGTAAATTCTCACTTGATCTACCAGCTAATGTAAAATCTTTCAAAGTGAGTTTTATTGGTTATACCCAGCAAACTTTTGAAATTGGAAACCAAACTAAATTTACCATTTTGCTTAAGTCACAAGACGACCTAGATGAAGTCATTGTGATTGCTTACGGAACTCAAAAGAAAAGTGATAAAACAGGTGCTGTAACTCAAGTAAGCGCTGACGAACTTAACAAAGGTCGTATCACCGACCCTATACAAGGATTGCAAGGTAAAGCTGCGGGTGTTAACGTATCTAAGCAAGGTGGCGACCCTAATGGTGGATTTAGTGTAAACATACGGGGTAGTGCAAGTATCACAGGCGGAACTGGACCTTTATATGTTGTAGATGGAGTGATTGGCATAGACCCCACTACCATCAACCCTGACGATATTGCTACCTTCAACGTGTTAAAAGATGCTGCATCTACCTCGCTATACGGTACACAAGGAAGTAATGGTGTTATCATTATCACCACGAAAGGTGGTTCTATGGGCGGTGTTGCTTCAGATAAAATCAGCATTGAATACAATAATTTTGTTGCCTTCGATAAAGTAGCCAACAGACTAGACTTTTTAAGTGCCGATGAACTTAGAGCCTACGCTATCAACACCAACAACGCAAATTTTCAAGACAACGGAGCCAACACAGATTGGATGGATGCTATATACCGAACAGGCATATCGCAACAGCATACCGTAGCGGTAAGTAAAAGTGACGAGAATACCAATTACCGTCTTTCCTTATCAACGAACAAACTAACCGGTGTACTTAAAGGAACTGACAAAACAAGAAATATTGCCAGATTTAACATAGCTCAAAAAGCGCTAGACGACAAGTTAACTATATCGGCTAGAATTAGTGCAACATTAGAAACCAATAACTATGTGAAATACGATGGTGGTAGCGATCCTAAAAATGTAATCTACCAAGCCATGAGAAGAGCTCCAACAGATCCTATTACCAATTCAAATGGCAGTTACTTTGAAACCGATAGAAATTTTCAATACAACAACCCTGTTGCCATCATCGACCAAGTAACGAACACACGTGATGCCAAGCGTTATTTAACCAACGTGGATTTTGCCTATGCACTCACCAAGAACTTAGAAGCAAAAGTAACGGGAGCATTAGGAAGAGACGATGACCAATCGTGGTATGCAGAACCTGCAAGCGCGTTCAGTAATACAACCAATGGTCTTGCGAGCAGAGCCTACAACAATAAATCATACAAATACATCTCAGAAATACTATCGTACAACAATACTTTCAAGGAAAAACATAGTCTAAATGTATTAGGTGGACATAGCTGGCAATCTGTTTCTTACGATGGATTTAGAGCTGAAGCGAGAAATATAGATCCTTTTTATGAGGGAGTTGGAGCCGATAACTTAAAAGCATATAGTGAGTTAGAGTGGGGTTATGCTTCGTCATACCGCAGCACACCTGAAGGATTAGCATCTGTGTTTTCACGAGCCATATATGACTTTAATAAAAAGTACTACATGACCGCATCGCTTAGAAGAGATAAGTCAAGCAAATATGGTGACGATGTAGAATGGGGCACATTTTGGGCACTTTCCTCTGCCTGGAATGTTAAAAAAGAAAATTTCGCTAAAAATTGGAACGATGTATCCGACCTAAGATTACGAGTAGGTTATGGTCTTACAGGTAACGCTGATATACCTAATAACATCGACCGTGTGCGCTACGAGCCAACCAGCAAAGGCATCGATTCTGAAACCGGTCAAGAGATTATTATTTGGAACAACAACAGAGGAAATATCCCTAATCCTAATCTTGCCTGGGAAGAGGTACGAGAACTTAACTTAGGTTTGGATTTTGGTTTCTTCAAAAACAGAATCACCGGTTCTGTTGAATTATACAGCAAAAACACCAACGGTCTTGTTATGGAAGTATCTGTTCCTGTACCACCTAATATTGCTCCTAAAAAATATGAAAATGCGGGTGAGATAAAAAATAACGGTATCGAGTTAACTTTAAATACTATAGTACTTGATCAGAAAAATTTCCAATGGAAAACAACTTTTGTAGCATCTAAAAACAAGCAAGAAACCATTACCTTAGGTAATCTAGAGGCAAATAGTTTGGGTATCAAAAAACTATATGTATCAGGTAGAGGCTTGGTAGGTGGCGACAACTACACACAAGTAATTCTTCCTGGATATGAAATAGGATCATTCTTCTTACCTGTATACAAAGGATTAACCAGTGATGGTAAGTTCTTGTTTGAAACAGAAGCAGGGGGTGTTACCCGTGACGTAACGAAAGCAAAAAGACAATTTGTAGGAAGTGCGCAACCAGATCTTATTATCGGTTGGTCAAATTACTTTCAAATTTACAAAGGCTTTGATGCTAGTTTTAGTTTACGTGGTATTTTTGGACATCAAATTTTTAACGTAACGAAGATGGTATTTAGTAATCCTGCTGACGCGCCTAATCAAAATGTACTGGCTTCTGCGATTACAGGCGAAAGTGCAACGATTACCAGCGACCCTACCATAAGTACCTATTACTTAGAAGATGGTGACTTTTTAAAATTAGACAACGTATCGTTTGGATATAACATACCCTTCAGCAAAGAAAGTAAGGTAAAAAACCTTCGAGTTTATCTAACCGGTAACAACGTTTGGATGTGGACTAAGTATTCTGGTCTAGATCCAGAATTAAATTTCAGTGGAACTGAATTTGGTAGAGATCAATATGATGTTTACCCAAGAACTCGAAGTATTAGCATTGGACTTAACACTACTTTTTAAAACATTACAATCATGAAAAAACATTTCAAATCAATAATACTCGCTTGCACCATACTTACCGTTGCGGCGTGCACCAAGTTTGATGATAAAATTTATGACGCTTCTGCTGCTAATAAACCAGATCCAGGAGTTGTTTATGCGGAACTTAGAGACCTAATAGATGATAACGGCTGGTGGTTTTGGGCGCAAGAAGTAACGAGTGACGAGATTGCTTTCCCTATTCGCGGAAACGACTGGAATGATGGAGGTAAATGGAGAGTATTACACCAACATCAGTGGACTAATGATGTAGACGCGGTAAACTCCATGTGGAGTCACTTGTACGACGGAGTTAGAGAATCTAACAAATTAATTGATGGACTTTTACCAAGCGCTGGTAACCCTGAAATCGATCTTAGCATAGCAAAACTTAAAACGTTACGCGCTCTATTCTTGTACATGTTAATGGATAATTATGGCGATGTTCCTTTGATTACGTCCTTTACTCAAGCACCAGAATTTCCTTACAAAGCTACTCGAAAGGAAGTGTATGAGTTCTTGGTAAACGACCTTAAATCTGCGGTTCCTCTCCTACCCATAAATACTAACAAATTTGCTGTAAATAGAGGCATGGGGTATACCTTGCTTGCTAAATTGTACCTAAACGCACAAGTCTATACTGGAACCGCTGCTTACGTACAAGCAGAGGCAATGTGTGACAGTGTTATTCAACTGGGGGTTTATTCACTTGATAATACTGTAACTGCTCCTTTTGCTGCTAATAATGTTAGCGTACCTGAAAACATATTCACCATCTTATTTGACCAATTTGACGCACAAGGATTTAGAATTCACATGCGAACCCTTCATTACCTAAGTGACAAAACCTTTGGTATGAAAGTTGGCCCTTGGAACGGATTTGCGGCATTAGAAAGTCACTACAACAGCTATGCTACAGGCGACAAGCGTAAAAGCGAATGGTTTATGGTAGGTCAGCAGTACGATAAAAACAATGTTAAGTTATTTGACGAAACTGCAGGTGAAGACCTGGTACTTACGCCTAATATTCCTGCCCTTGTTTTGGGTTCTGGTAATACTTCGGCAGAAATACGAATGAGCGGTGCACGAGTTAAAAAATATGAAATTGAAGAAGGTGCTTTGGAAAATCTAAATAACGATTTCCCTCTTTTCCGTTATGCAGATGTTTTGCTTATGAAAGCAGAGTGTGCTGTACGTAATGGCGGCGCTGGAGCTGGCGACACTTGGGTTAAACTAATACGTGATCGTGCAAGCGCTGGACCTACTTCTGGATTTGGATTAGATGAGATTTTAGCAGAACGAGGACGTGAACTATTTTGTGAAGGACACCGACGTCAAGATTTAATACGATTTGGTAAATTTGGAAACGCTTGGTGGGAAAAACCAGCAAGTGGATCTGAACGAACTATATTTCCAATACCACAATGGGCGATAGACGCCAACCCTAACCTAGGCTTATAATTAACTTTTTTTTATAAATTAACAACAATCAAACAAAACAATGAAAGATTTATTACTAAAATCAATTAAAACAGTGGCAATACTTGCCGCATTTTTTGGTGTCGTTACACTTAACTCGTGTAAAGACAAAGAAGAAGATCCAATTACTCCAGCATTAGTAGAGGATGGATTTTATGTACAAGGTGGAGCTACGGCTTACACTGATTTCGACGTGAAAGCTACTTTAAAAACAGCTAAAAACGAAGTACTTCAAGAAGACAGAGCTACATTACTAGAACTTTACGTTGCAGTAAAAGGTGGTAGCGAAGGTTTTAACATCGTACAAGTTGCAGGTGCTGAGAGAACTACTTGGGGACCAGGTGCTGATTGGGCTTCTGCTAAAGGCGGAAACGAAGAGCCACAAGTAGCTATTCAAAAAGGTGCTATCGCAGTTACAGCTACTAAATTTACTGTACCTAGTGATGGACTTTATCACGTAGTGATTGACACTAAAACTGGTAAAGGAGCTATCGTTCCAGTTGAGTGGGGAATCATTGGCCAAGCTACTCCTTCAGGATGGTCTGGTGACACTAAATTAACTGCTTCTGCATTCAGTACTTCTTCTATGACTTTCTCTGCTAAAGGTATTCAATTATCTGCTGGTGAGTGGAAATTTAGATATTCTGGAGGTTGGAAAGTTGAGTTAGATGCAACTGAAGATTTAGGAAATGGTAAAATGGGTGTTAAATTCAACACTAACTTTGGTGGTACTCCTGATATGCTTGTAGCAGGTGGAAGCAACATGGCTACTGACAAAAGCGGTATCTACGATCTTTCTATCACTTGGACTGCTGGCGAAGGTCACAAAGCAATGATTACTAGAACTGGAGACGTTCCAGCAAGAGATTATTCTGCAGTTTCTGTAGGTCTTATTGGCGATGCAATACCAGGAAACACTTGGGCTGATAATAGCTTCTCTTCAACTCCTGCAAAAGCAGGTGACGTTTACACTTGGACTTTCAGCAATGTAGCGCTTGTTGCTACTGGAGGTTTCAAAATCAGAACTGCAGGTACTTGGGATGACATCAACGTAGGTTACGATGGTAACATCATCGGTGGACCAGCAGCTGCTGACATTCAAGATGCAGGTGGTAACATGCAAGTAAAAGCTGATGGTTCTTATGACATCGTTTTTGTTATCGATGCAAAAGCAGAAACTAAATCAGTTTCATTTACTAAAAAATAAGTAACGACGAAAAGTCTTACCCTAAAAGAGGTGCACGATGTGCACCTCTTTTTTTTTGCCTATACAAATGGTCTGTCTCTGGCTCTTTTCAATTATTATTGCCTAGTGAAAAATTATAGTTTACTTATCCTTATCCTTCTATCTACTCTATTAGGCTGTAAAACTAAAAAGATAGAAAATCGCTTTATAAAACTCAACCTAACTGTAACCCGAGACTATTGTGGTGGCGCTTACCCTACTGCTGAGATCGTTGCTGAATTGCGCGCCGCTAAACCCTATAATGGCCTTATTTATCTTCACAGATCAGAAAATCGAGCAGACAATGTCATAACCCTGGATGTTAAAGATGGAAAATGCCTTGTAAATGGACTAACCGATGGTAAATACTATATATTTATTGCACCTCTTATGCAACCACCACAAAACTTACCATTTACCAAGGAAGCTATGGTCAAATTAGAGTGTCAATTAAAACATAATCGTACACCTAATGTGTCTTTTTCTATAGATAAAAAGACATCTAAAGTTTTTCAAAACATTCACGTGGTGTGTGACCCATGTGAATTACCTATGCCTTAGTTTTAGTTTAAAAGAATAAGCTTTTCTATAAATACAGCTTGACCAATATTCACTTGGATAAGATACATTCCATTCTGAAAATCACGCAAATCAAGCGCTGAATTTACTGTCCCTTCCCTTAAACTAGTACCATTCATGCTCATCACCTTATAGCTAGATTCAGCTGGCACATGGGTAAAATACACCATTCCCGAAGTAGGATTGGGATAAAAGCCTAGTTGCATCCCTGCCTCTTCTAGCCAAGCATTCGCATTATTACTCGCACCGGGTGTAGGTTTTAAAAAACTCACCCAGGGTGTTTTACCATCATTTTGCCTACCATAAGACACATCTTGTGTTTGCACACCAAAGGTTATTTGGTCTATAAGCGCTCCATTCTTGTCAAAAATTGCACACGTTTCTCCCGCTTTGCCTAGTTTGAAGGAGGCATGCATTCCTTCTCCCACATTATCTGCCCAAACTATTGGAAAGCTTTTTGGAGAAATAGTTACGCTAGGCAATCTGTATTTTTGTGGATTGGTAATATCATCGGTAATATAAAACTCTCCTAAGTTAAGTGAGGTTTCTCCGTCATAAAATAGCTCAATCCAATCTTCGTACATCCCGTTTTCATCATAAAAAATTGTAGCATTATCTGCCATTAGTTCATTCAGGTATAACTTAATATCTGTTCTGCTTTTAGTGCTCCTGAACATATCACACACAGGATATGAAATCTGCTTATTGTCTATTGTAACTAGTGCAAATGAATAAGAAACCTCGAGCACAGAGGGATTCCAGGCCATCGTAATCGTATAATCATCCGTGTTACTTACTTGCCTCAAGGTATCGGTCCAAATCGCAGATTGACTTCCCCAATTGTACGTTAACAACACGTAGTCTACTTTTGAATCACCTTTCGTATTGAGCGTAATTGAAATAGAATCCGTTGTATAATCTGTACGTACAGAATGCCAATAAGGAAGTGCTCCAACTGACACAACGGTTTGTAGTTGTGATTTAGCAGAATTGAAACGCCTAGTGATATAATCCTGGAGGCCGTAATTCACATGGTCTTTACTAAAAAAGGTATATGAGTTTAGAAAATCCGTTTGGGTAAACCCGTAATCCAATCTTTTCATGGTATCGGCCGAAGCTGCTGTACTTATTAACCCTAAAATCTGTGTGAACTTAGTGGTATATGCTGCCTTATTAAAATACTCGTTAAGGGTTTTATCTAGTAAATACGTAAATCGTTTGGCATAGGTTGGTCGTGCAAGAATCTTGGTATATAACGGACGCTTAGCACCAGATTTACTCCAATTATAAATATTTTGGGTTGTCCAATCCTTGCCAAGCCAGTCTATGCCAAAGGTATTGTCTAAATCAAACGGAATATATTCAAATTGACCCGTGGCATTATTAAAGTACAAGTAGAAATTATTCATGTTATAGTTAGGTCCATCCCAATTGCCTGTTAACACATCCATAACCATACACTTGAGGTACGAGTTTACATTAAAAACACGTTCTAATTCACATTCAAAATTAGCACTTGACGTGTTATTCAAAACGTCAATAAAATGAGCTAGATCTTGGTAGGCCGTGGGTGAATTTGCATTATGTATCTCATAAAAAGGCAACCTGTAGGCAGAAGGATTAGTTCCTTTATAACTCAAATCTGCTCCATACGTACATTTATATAAATTTCCCTGTCCATCAAATCTACTTTTGGTAAACTCTTCATCGTAATGCTCCACATTCATATACAGGCCAAAATAAACTCCATTGATAAAGAGTTTCACATGATTGGTACGAGAGGCGGGTACTTCTAAATAGTCCAGCAGATCAAAGCACAACTTGGTCCGGGTTATACTGGGGTCGTTGTGTTCGCCATTGATATTCATTTTCTCTAAACCGTCATACTTTCTGCCCGACTCGTAGGTATTAAACGAGATTTTAAATGACTTTTTGGATGCATCACGTGACGTATTACCGCGCAATCTAAATCCGATATTGGCTATCGAATCACGTACGTTTCCATTCTCAAAAACAAAGTTGGCATGGTACTCATAGTCGCTGTACCTATTCTCAAACGTTAAAATTACACCTAACGAATCTGCGGGAATGGTAATATAAATACTAGGAAGAATGTCGTCTCTGAACACATCTCCTTTGCCTGGAAGGTTATGTTGAGCCTTACTATTAACACCAAGTATTAGCAGTAGCGTTAAGAAAGAGTAAATTCTCATCTAGGCTACGTTGTCCGCTTGATAGCTGATTGCTTTTGCATCTGTAATTAAAAGATTGCTAATCCCCGCAACAAATAAACATGCACCAGCCAACAGCATGGTATTAATTGTAGCTTCTCCAAATAGCGTACTAGATAAGAAATTAATACCACCTAAAGCCGCTACTATCTGAGGAATTACAATAAACATATTGAAAAGACCCATGAAAATACCCATTTTTTTAGGATCTATAGAGCTAGATAGCATGGCATACGGCAAGGATAAAATGCTGCCCCATGAGATGCCAATTAAGCCAAAGCATATATGCAACATATTTTGACTATCTGCATAATACATGAGAATAAAGCCAAGCCCTCCTGCCATTAAACTCAACATGTGTACCAACTTCCTATTTATGGTGAGTTTACGCGTGATGAGCACAAACATAAGAGCAAATACCATAGAACTCAAACCATACGTTCCCATCGCAGAACCTACTAAGTCGGCCGCATTATTAAAGTTAGCATCCGCAGCAATGTACGCCGCCATAGCAACTTCATCCGTTTTATCTAGAATACTCATGTCTGGTTTGGGTGCATTAAATACATGCTCTGTGAGTGCTGGTGTGGCCATACTCCACATGGTAAAAAATGCAAACCACGAAAAAAATTGAATCACACCTAATTTTTTCATTGTAGTAGGCATGGCAATAATATTATTAATTATCTCTTTTGTGGCATTTACAAATCCTTCAGATTCTTTTTTCTCTTTTTCAAATGCTACAATATCCTCTGGTGGATATTCAGTTGTTGTAAATATGGTAAATAAGATAGACCCCAAGAAGACTATGCCTCCTATAAAAAATGCCAGCTTTACATTGTCTGGAATTACCGTATCAGCAGCTTCATTACTTACTCCCAGAACGTTAAGAAGGTAGGGCAACTGACTTGCTACCCATGTTCCAATACCGATTATAAGTGTTTGTACCATAAAACCATACGAGCGTTGCGATTCGTCTAGCTTATCTGCAACAAGCGCTCTAAAAGGTTCCATGCTAATATTGATAGACGCATCTAGCATAAGTAAACTACCTGCAGCGATCCAAAGCAACGGCGAATGAGGCATCACTATTAAAGCGATAGATGCTAGTACAGCGCCAATGAAAAAGAAAGGTTTTCTTCTACCATAACGTTCGCTCCAAGTGCGGTCACTCATGTAACCGATAATGGGTTGAACAATTAACCCTGCTAATGGTGCCGCTAACCATAATCCTGGAATGTCGTGAGGCTGTGCTCCTAGCGTTAAAAAAATACGGGACATAAATCCGCCTTGGAGTGCAAATCCAAACTGGATACCCAAAAAGCCAAAACTCATGTTCCATATTTGCCAAAAACTTAGCGTCGGTTTTACCGAAATTGTACTCATCTATTTAATAAAATTTAAAATTGTTCTTGCTTGCGTTTTCAAATTCTTCCGGAATGAAAGTGTAAAGTCTAGCAGGCTTGTGCGGAACTCCTTCTTGATATTCTTCGGTTTCTTTTAAAAATCCTGTTTTTAACATTCTCCGTCTAAAATTTCTTCTGTCTATCCCACCGCCCATAATCTCATTATATAAACTATATAGTTGATGTAACGAAAAATGACTTGGTAACAATTCAAAACCGATGGGCTCTCTATATAACTGATCTCGTAAATTATGTATGGCTCTATCTAAAATATCATTATGATCAAATCCAAGTTCTCCAACTTCATCGTATGCTCTCCAAACTACATGCTTTGCAAAACTCGATGGTCTAACTTTATAATTCTTAATATTGATAAGGGCATAATAGCCAATTGTAATTACCCGAGCTTCGGGATTCATTCTTACCGCATCTAACCAAGCAATATCTTTTGGTTTTGACAGCCTTTTTGGGCTACCAAATGCGCCTATTTGTTGCAAAAAGATTTTAGTCAATCCCGTAAGGTCATATAGGACCCGAGAAGCCGCCTCGTTCAGGTCTTCATGATTGTTAATTAAGTCACCTGGAAGTACTAACGTATCATCCTGAAAATCAAGATTGTCTCTGCCATATCGCTCTACTAAAAGTACCTTTAAATCTGCACCATCAAAACCAAAAACCACACAGTCTACAGAGACGTTGGGGTTAGAAATTATAGAATTTTTTTGTACCATTTTTTGCTATTCTACGCTCTTTTCGTGTGGTAAAATTAGCTATTTTTTTCAAAGTGTAATTTTTACACTAAGTTTGCTCGAAAATAATAAAACAAGACATGATATTAGTTGCCGACAGCGGCTCAACGAAGTGCGATTGGATTCTTATAGACGACCAAAATGTACACCATAAAACACACAGTATGGGTTTTAATCCATTTTTTCATGATGGAAATTTAGTCTATACCAAGTTAATGGAAAATGACTTGTTTCAGACCTACAGAGATAAGATTGATGCAGTATATTTTTATGGTGCTGGCTGCTCAAGTACCGAGAGAAATGTAATTATTGAAGGAGGTTTAAGACGTGTTTTTGAGAACGCCTCATATATCTTAGTAGACCATGATTTAAAAGGGGCTGCGCTAGCTACATCTCGTGGGGATAAAGGAATATCATGTATTATAGGCACCGGCTCTAATTCATGTTACTTTGATGGCACAGAAGTGCACGAAGAAGTACCTGCACTTGGTTACGTATTAGGTGATGAGGCAAGTGGCGCTTATTTTGGTAAAATACTTTTAGCAGACTGGTTATACCACCGTATGCCAGAAGATTTAGCTTCGGCACTTGAGGCAGATTATAACCTAACCAAAGAAGGAATATTTGAAGCAATCTATAATTTGCCAGATGCAAACGTATATCTTGCAAGCTTTATGCATTTCTGTAGCAAAAATTCCAACCATACCTATATTAAAGATTTACTATTTAAAGGGATTGATCGCTTCGCCGAAATACATGTCCTTTGTTATGCTAATTACCGAGAAGTTCCTGTGCATTTTGTAGGAAGCGTTGCGTACTATTTTAGAGATATTTTGGATGAAGTAGCAAAAAAATACGGCTTCACAGTAGGTGAAATTGAAAAACGACCAGTAGAACCACTAGCAGAATACCATATTAATTTATATCAACTTAACAAATGAGTTTAAAAGCGTGCATCTATGATTTAGACGGTGTTATTACAGACACTGCAAAATACCACTATCAAAGTTGGAAGTGGGTCGCTGAGCAAATGGAATACCATTTGACAGAAAAGCAAAATCAAAAGCTAAAAGGAGTTGGTCGTAAAGAATCACTTGAAAAAATTATGAAGTGGA
This sequence comes from Chitinophaga pinensis, assembly GCA_945889315.1. Taxonomy (GTDB): domain Bacteria; phylum Bacteroidota; class Bacteroidia; order NS11-12g; family UBA9320; genus UBA9320. The sequence goes on along the minus strand of CAMDBP010000003.1, from coordinate 57,577 downwards.
GTGGCACTAGAATATCCGAGGCAGATAAACAGATGTATCTTCTAAAGAAAAATGCCATGTATTTGGAAAGTATTGATACCATGACGCCAAGCGAAGTATTTGATGGATTTAAAGAATTCAATGACTTAGCAAAGGCTGCTGGCCTTAAAGTGGCGATAGGCTCATCTAGTAGAAATGCTATACGAATTATCGATAAATTAGACTTGGTATTAGAATTTCACGCGATAGTAGACGGTGGAATGACAGAGAATAGTAAGCCTGAACCCGATATATTTTTATTAGCAGCCGACAAGTTGCAGTGCGATCCGAGTGAATGTTTGGTTATTGAGGATTCACAAGCGGGACTTACCGCAGCTAAAAAGGCAGGAATGAAAAGCATTTTATTCGGAGACGACAAAGGACTAAAAGGCGCTCATCTTCAAATAGATGATTGGTTAAAAGCAGATTTAGAAAAATTTAAAACCTTATTTTAAGAATTCGTAGATGAAAAACTACATAAAGCATCATCCTTGGCATATTATCGAGGAAGGATTTGACATGCATGTCAATCGCGTATCCGAAAGTATTTTTAGCATCGGAAATGGTAAGTTTGGACAAAGAGCCAACTTTGAAGAAAAATACAGTGGTGATACCTTGGAAGGAAACTACGTAGCCGGTGTGTACTACCCCGATAAAACACGTGTAGGTTGGTGGAAAAATGGTTATCCTGAATACTTCGCCAAGGTTCTCAACGCGCCAAATTGGATAGGTCTTAACATAACGATTAATAACGAAGAGCTTGATCTTGCGAAGTGTGAGGTTTCTGCATTTAGCAGAACACTTGACATGCAAAAAGGCTTGTTACACCGTTCGTTTACAGCAAAAATGCAAAATGGAATTACAATTACAGCTAATATCACGCGTTTTTGTAGCTTATCTAAAAGTAACTTAGGTGCCATATCTTATTCATTTTCACTAGATAAAGATGCAACTGTAAGCATAGAATCTAGTATTGACGGTACTATCGTGAATGCAGACTCTAACTACGACGAAAAATTTTGGATTGGGGTAAATACGATGGCGACCAAAGAAACTGCTCTGTTGATAGCCAAAACCAAGAAAACCGATTTTTATGTAGGCGTAACGACAAATACGCAAATCGTTACAAATGGCGAGCAAATGCACGCCGAAAATGCAGAGACAAGCAAAAAATACGCTTCCTCTACCACAGCGTTTAAACTGAAAAAAGACTCTCTTGTTTGCATCGAGAAAAAAGCCATTATTATATCATCTTTGGACTACGAAAAAGAGAATGTTCAAACGGTTCTCGAAACTGAGATGGCTAGCGTTAAGAATGCCTCTTTTGAAACTCTGAAAGCAAATCATGAGTATACTTGGGCAGCCAAATGGGAAGAAAGTGACATCGTTATCCATGGAGATATCTCCGCGCAACAAGCCATTCGTTTTAATATTTTCCAATTAAACTGTACCTATACGGGTGAAGACGAACGCTTAAATATAGGACCTAAAGGATTTACAGGCGAAAAATATGGTGGAAGTACATACTGGGACACCGAAGCGTATTGCTTACCATTTTATCAGGCCACTGCAAATCCAGAAGTAGCGCGAAATCTGCTTATTTACCGATACAAACACCTAGATAGAGCAATTGAAAATGCCGAGAAACTTGGTTTTACCGACGGAGCGGCACTTTATCCTATGGTCACCATGAACGGTGAAGAATGCCATAATGAATGGGAAATAACCTTTGAAGAAATACATAGAAACGGGGCTATTGCCTACGCAATTTATGATTACATCAACTATAAAGCCGATAAAAAATACCTAGCAGAGTATGGCTTAGAAGTGCTTGTGGGCATAGCTCGCTTTTGGGCGCAACGCGTAAATTGGAGTGAAAACCAACAGAAATACGTCATGTTAGGTGTAACTGGCCCCAATGAATTTGAGAACAATGTAAATAATAACTGGTACACCAATAAATTAGCCGCTTGGTGCATGGATTATTGCCGAGAATCTCTTACTTGGGTGGAGCAAAATCATCCAGATGAGTACACGAAAATACTTTCAAAAACAAAGTATAATGACACGGAAGCCATTAAATGGGCCGATATCTCAGCGAATATGTACTATCCCTATTCTGAAAAACACCAAGTCTTTCTGCAACAAGATGGCTTTTTAGACAAGGAGTTAATACCTGTGAAAGACCTTCCTGAATCACAACGCCCTATTGTTGAGCATTGGAGCTGGGATAGAATATTGCGTAGCTGTTACATAAAACAAGCCGATACCTTACAAGGGTTTTATTTCTTTGAAGACGAATATACACACGAAGAGCATAAGCGTCATTATGACTTTTATGAACCACTCACCGTACACGAATCCTCTTTGAGCCCTTGTGTGCATAGTATTTTAGCAGCTAAACTAGGCGATGAGAAACGTGCGTATGAATTTTACCTTAGAACTGCCCGTCTAGACCTCGACGATTATAACAATGATACGCGTGACGGACTTCATATTACGAGTATGGCAGGAACATGGCTAAGTATTGTCAAAGGATTTGCAGGTATGCGCGTTAAAAACGGTGAACTTACATTCAAGCCGTTCTTACCTGAAAATTGGGATGGATTTTCATTTAAAATCCGATTTAATGGAGATGTAAAAAACGTTTCTGTTACGAAAAAAGGAATAGAAATACACAGTTAACAGCGTATTGTATTTTTTCCTATAATTGCCTTAGCGTAAAAATGACACTATGCACCATCTAACTAAGTCAATCGGTCTTGCAATTACTTTTCTTATTTTGGCAGCAGGATGCTCAAAAAATACGTCGACTCCGGAGGCTTCTAAGCTCTTTGGTTTGGCCTCTCCTATTCAGTTGGTAGGTGATACTACCGTGGTAGTTATTGCTGATTATTTTGAGATTCCTATGCATATTGATTCTGTCGTTTCGGATGATGCTATAACGATATCGTTGGATACGGCCAACCTGTACTTAGTAAGCAAAAATACAAAGCCGCTGAGTAATCTAACCATCTACGCTGAGGGTATTCCTTATGCTATCCTAGTAAAAGGAAAGAAAACCAAACCCGCAGCAATACGCATAGACTTCAAAGAGGATTATTCGTCAGTAAGTGTAAAAGGCGAGTTCAACAACTGGGATCCTTCCCAAACCCAGCTCATTAAGTCTACGAATAACAACTGGATAGCCCAATTAAATGTTAAGCCTGGAAAGTATCAATACAAGCTTATAGCCGATGGTAAAGAAATAGACGATCCAAGTAACCCCGTAACCATAAGTAATGGCATGGGTGGTTTAAATAATGTGCTAGATGTTTCGGGGCCGTCTAAAGAGCAAATACCTTCCATTGTAACCGAATCTTTTTCAACCAAGGAAATTGTGATTTCTTCGGCACATACCGATGCTATTTATGCCTATTGGAACAACTTCAGCATAGAAACCAAAAAAGAAGGTAATAATTTTAAAATCGTAATTCCTGTCTTTGCCAGGAATACAAACCGCTCTCACATTCGAATTTTTGGATACAACCAAGACGCTGCAAGCAATGACTTGCTGATACCACTGGAAAAAGGAAACGTAATTACCGATGCTAAAAAACTAAATAACAGTGATTGGCATAGCAGCATTATGTATTTTATGATGGTAGATAGATTTGTAGATGGCGATAAATCAAATAATCATCCGGTAAACGATCCTGCAATATTACCCAAAGCCCAATATTACGGTGGTGATATTCAGGGAATTACCCAGAAAATAAAAAGTGGTTATTTCAAAGACCTTCATATAAATACCATTTGGGTCTCTCCTATTACCCAAAACCCAATAGACGCTTGGGGTCAGTTTCATGATCCAGAAACCAAGTTTAGTGGGTATCACGGCTACTGGCCTGTTACCTCTACCACTGTAGATTTTAGATTAGGCTCTGAAGCAGATGTAAAAGAAATGCTTAGCGTAGCGCATCAAAACGGACTCAGTGTTTTGCTCGATTACGTTGCCAATCACGTACATGAACAGCATTCTGTCTACCAACAACACAAAGACTGGGTGACGCCACTCTATCTTCCCGATGGTACTATGAATACCGAACGTTGGGACGATCACCGACTTACCACGTGGTTTGATACTTTCCTTCCTACGCTTAATTTGGAAGATCCAAAAGTGGCTGACTTCATGATTGACTCAGCACTATTTTGGGTTACCAAGTATGATTTTGACGGATTTAGACACGATGCTACTAAACATATTCCGGAGAATTTTTGGCGCAATCTTTCCAAAAAAGTAAAATTGGTGAGTAAGGAAAAAGGGAAATACATTTACCAAATAGGCGAAACGTATGGCACCCACGATCTAATTAACAGTTATATTAGTTCTGGAATGCTAGATGCACAGTTTGACTTTAATATGTACGACAAAGCACTTCCTGTATTTGCTAAAGAACAGGCAAGTATGACGCAGCTGGCTGAAGCCCTAGAAGCGAGCTTAACTACATACGGTTACCATCACTTGATGGGCAACATTACAGGCAATCAAGATAAACCACGATTTATGGGCTACGCCGATGGAAGCTTGCCGTTTGATTTACCAGGTCAAGAGTACAAACGCATTGGCTGGAAGCAAGACATTACCGTACAAGACAACATAGCGTATAAAAAAATGGCAATGTTCAACGCGTTTAACATGACTATTCCGGGTATTCCCATTATTTATTATGGTGACGAAATAGGCATGACGGGTGCAGGTGACCCTGACAATAGACGAATGATGCGCTTTGAAAATCTAAGCAAAGAAGAAATTGCACTTCAGAAAGAAATTGGCAGACTTACCCAGTTTCGTACGGATAATATGGCGCTACTTTATGGGGATTTTACCATCCTAGAAAACACTGAAAACCGTTTAACCTATAAACGTAAGTACTTTAGCAATGAAGTTACCGTAACGTTAAATAAATCGGACTGGACCTATACAATTAACTAATTATCCGCTTTTTTCAAACATATCGCTATCAGCTATCTGTATTTTTAATCGCAGCATGTGCTATCTTTCTTGGTTTAGAAATTCTAAGGGATGTGCAACGCGAAGGTGATTTTGGTGGTTATGTGGAAGCTGGAAAACTAGCGTGGAACCAAGTGTATATTTACTCCGCGCATCGCAATACTTGGCCTCCATTTATGAGTATTATTACCATTCCGCTCTATTGGCTAGATGCTATAAGCTTTTTTGGATTGCGATTGATTTGGTTAGTAGGTATCGTAATAGCCTATTGGCATATATTTAAATGGACTCTTTTTACGTTTTTTCAACAAAAACTGGTTCTTAAACTAAAGACAACAGAAACAAATCAAATAGCCTTAACAGACGCCACGTTTTTAGTACCTTTTTTACTTACTTTCCGCATTTTTATAGAAGAAGTAAGTAACTTACAAGTTAACGTTTACCTGCTTTGGCTCTGCTTGTTAGCGTTTGATTTGGCGCAAAAAAACCGTACTTTCTTGTCTGGCATAGTGCTCGCTAGTTTGATGGCAACCAAGGTATATCCTATAATCATCTTGCCTTTTTTAGTATTCAAAAAGAAATTTAGGTGGCTTTTATTTACCTTATTAGGACTTGTAATTACCCACCTCGCTGTACTCGCTTTCTTTGGATTAAAAAAGACTTCTTTGTACGTTGAATGGTATGTAAAACAAGTAGCTTTAGGCTTTGATTGCAATCATTTTAACCAATCCTTATGGAGTTGGGTTTGTGGGTTATTTTCACATACCTCTAGATTTAACGAATTCTTTTTTAACCTAACGTCATTAGATGTTAGCCAGACGAAACTGATTAGCCTGTCCATTATATCACTTGCAGCTATTTATGTGGCTTATCATTTTATACAAAACAAGAAAGCAGAACACCAGCTGGCGTATCAATTTATTATATCGCTTTCCTTCATTCCTGTTTTCTCTCCTTTGGCTTGGAAATGCTACTTTGTATTTCTGGTGCCAGTGGTAATTGCTCTTTTTTATCAGTTACAAAATTCCAATAAGAAGTATTTTTTAGTTATTCCTTTAGTACTCATAACCTTTAGCTCGGAGTTATTCATTGGAAATACCTTGTCCGACTATACCGAATCATTGGGCTTCATTACCTTAAGCTCCTTTTTCATTTCCTTATTTGCAACCACCGAAATTTTCAGAACACATACACCATGAAAAAAATCATTTTTAGCGCGTTAATCTTTAGTTTATTTGCCTGTAATTCTGCCAAAGAAGCCACTATCGAAGTAGCATCACCCTCTGAATGGGTACAAAATGCGACCATTTATGAAGTAAACGTTAGGCAATATACCCCTGAAGGCACCTTTGCGGCGTTTGAAGCCAAATTACCACAACTTAAAGAACTTGGAGTGGACATACTTTGGTTCATGCCCATTCAACCCATAGGCAAGCTAAATAGAAAAGCAGTAGGGGATACCTTTGTTCAAGACTTACCTAATCCGGATTACGATAAATACTGGGGCAGTCCCTACTCTATTTCCGATTATAAAGCGGTAAATCCAAATTATGGAACGGTAGAAGACTTCAAACGAATTATTGCTAAATGTCATGATATGGGCATCAAAGTAATCTTAGACTGGGTAGGAAACCATACCGCTTGGGATAATGCTTGGATAACCGCGCATCCTGATTGGTACACGCATGACAGCACCGGAAAAATAACGGATCCGATTGGAGAAGATGGAAAATCTTGGGGCTGGACAGACGTGGCAGACCTAAACTATGAAAACAAAGAAATGCGCGCAGAAATGATCAAAAGCATGCAGTTTTGGGTTACAGAATGTGATTTAGATGGTTTTAGATGCGATGTGGCTATGGAAGTACCCACAGACTTTTGGAACGAAGCAAGAGTTGCATTAGAAACAATAAAACCTATGTTTATGCTTGCAGAAAGTGAAACGCACAAACCAGATCAATTTGACAAGGCTTTTGATGCCTACTACGGTTGGGAAATGCATCACGTATTTAATAAACTAGCTAAAGGTGAAGTTACCGCAAGTGAAATTATCCGTGTGGTTAAAAACAAAGACAGCATCAACGGAACAAGGGCCTTCCCTATGAATTTCATCACCAATCACGATGAAAATAGTTGGAACGGTACCATCGGCGAACGATTAGGTAAATCGTGGAAAGCAATGGCCGTTTTGAGCTACGGTGTACGAGGAATGCCTCTTATATACAGTGGACAAGAAGTAGGATTAAATCATCGCTTAAGTTTCTTCGGTAAAGATGAGATCGACTGGAAAGGAAAAGATGCTAAAGATTACTTCGGATTCTATAAGAGTTTAAACAGAATCAAATCTGATAAAGCCATGGCTACAACTAGTGCGATGGTTTTTCCTAAAGCACTTCAAGGCAAGAATACGATTACCGTAGATCGTGGCGTGAATGCTGAATACAGAATTGTAGTGAACGTTAGTTCTACCGCAGATGCCTCATACCCTAAATCTGCTTTGGAAGGCTACGGCGTAGACCTTTCTGATAAGTATGACGCTTCAACAGGAGTATTAGATGGATGGGGTTATATCGTCTTGAAAAAGAAGTAAATGAAACGTATAACCTGCTTCTTCTTTATTGCTAGTTCCAAAAAAGGAATAAGCCGAGTAAGAAGTGGGCATTAATTGCCAGTACAATCAGGAGGATTTTTTCAGGAGATAAATTCATGACCAGTTTATTTAGGTTAAAAGTAATTTCGTTTTGAAATGTCTTTCTATTCGATAATTAATACTATTGTAACATTGAACAAGGAAGAAGTATACCGAAATTTACTGAAACAAGCCAAATCGCTTGTAGATAAACAGGTAGATGATGTAGCTAATATGGCTAATGTCAGCCGATTGATCATGGAACATTTTCCACACCACTGGATTGGATTTTACCGTGTGGTAAATAACGAGCTGATATTAGGCCCTTTTAACGGACCAATTGCCTGCACACGCATCCAATTGGGGAAAGGTGTATGCGGCACAGCTTGGCAACTACAACAAACACAAATTGTAGCAGATGTGCATCAGTTTCCTGGACATATTGCTTGCAGTGCACTTAGTAATGCTGAAATTGTGGTTCCATGTGTTCGTAATAATGAAGTTTACGCGGTGTTAGATATAGACAGTACCGAATTTGGTGCATTTGACAACGTAGATGCCACTTATTTGGAAGAACTGGTGAGTTACCTATGAGTTTTACGCAACACTACGCCAATTGGTTTCGGAGGTTACTCCCTTCGCCCTTTAGTATTGCAGTGTTGCTCACACTTTTCACGCTCTTTCTTACCCTAGTATACAGTCCTAAACCTACCACCGAATTACTGTTAGATTGGCAAGAAGGCTTATGGAATAGTAATTTACTCGCATTTGCGTTTCAGATGATGCTCATGCTAGTTTTAGGACATACCTTAGCCTTAAGCAGTTTTTTTGACGCGTTAGTTTCATCCCTGATTAAACCCATCAATACCACGGCTAAAGCAGCTGCTATTGTTACGTTTAGCACCATATTAGTTGCTTTTATCAACTGGGGATTGGCGTTGGTTTTTGGAGCCATTATCGCTCGAAAAATAGGTGAACGTTTTACTAAACAACAGTTACCGTTAAACTATCCGCTTATAGGAGCCTCTGGCTATGTTGGTTTAATGGTTTGGCATGGCGGGTTATCTGGTTCAGCATTGGCAAAGGCAGCAGAAAAGGGACATCTACAAGAAATAGCCCATAACACTTCACTGCCCGATGCTGTAACCTACTCTCAAACGGTCTTTTCTTCACTCAATATTACAGGCTTTTTACTACTCCTGGTTCTTATTCCACTTGTGTTTTATCTGTTAGGTAAACGTTTAAATTCAGGTATACCGAGTATTGAAGCGGTTAAACTAAAACACGAAAAACCCAATCATCTGCAAGGTGCTGAATTCATAGATCACCTCGGTTTCGTCAGCAAATCTATAGGCGTTGGGTTGGTTGCACTTGCCATTTACATTGCCGTTATTTATGAGGGACCTAGCTTAGGATTTATATCACCTAACTATATCAATTTTGGTATGCTTGCCTTATGTCTTCTACTTCATCAAAACTTTCAAACTTTTCTAGAAGCTATAGATGATGCCATTAAAGGTTCGTCGGGAATACTAATTCAATTCCCGCTGTATTTTGGGATACTTGCCTTGATGCAAAGCGGCGGATTAATTAACCTTATTTCGGATTGGTTTATAACGATTTCAAATGCTCAAACGCTCCCGATTTACACATTCCTAAGTGCAGGATTGGTGAACCTATTTGTGCCCAGCGGAGGCGGGCAATGGGCTATACAAGGTCCTATCGTACTAGATGCAGCTATTAAACTGGGTGTGCCACTACCCAAAATCATACTTGCCATGGCATATGGAGATCAACTTACCAATATGATGCAGCCTTTTTGGGCGTTGCCTTTGTTGAGTATAACAGGATTAAAAGCCAAGGAAATCTTGCCATACACGCTGATTCTTATGTTAATCGGTTTGGTAGTGTTTACGGGCGTGTTATTGGTGTTTTAGGGAAGCTTGTAGTAAATCAGTTCTTTTTGTCATACAAAGTTTAGCGAAGGACTAGAAACTTATTTAATACTCGATAAAAACCAGTATTTCAAGCTAGTTAACACTAGTCCGAAATCATAAATCTAACATCCTATACCACAACTCATATATTACTTTTGCACCTATGGCGTCACCCACATCCAAAACTACCTTAGGCCTAGAAATGGCAACCGACCCTCGTTGGGTAAATATCGCCAAAAAAAGCATCGCATTTATTCTCACAGACCACGCTTGGTGTGAGCAGAAAGCTGCAACGCATGGAATTAGTATGATCAGTAAATTTAGTGATTATACCGAAGTGGTAGACATTATTGCTCCTATTGTAGCAGAAGAATGGGGTCATTTTAGAAAAGTGCTCAAAGAGCTCAAAAAACGTGGCCATGATTTGGGACCGCAGCGCAAAGATGAATACGTCAATAAGCTAAACGGATTCATCCGTGGTGGAGATCATATTACCAAGCAACTCGTAGAATATTTGCTCGCTTTTGCGATGATAGAAGCCCGCAGTTGCGAACGATTCAGACTGCTCAGTTTGCATGTAGAAGATCCCGAATTACAAAAATTTTATCACGAGTTTATGGTAAGTGAAGCAGGACATTATAAGGCATTTATAAACCTATCCAAAAAATACGCCGACGAAAACTATGTACTAAACCGTTGGGCAGAATACGTCGCTTTTGAAGCAGAAATGGTTAAAACTTTAGCCATACGAGGCGACAGAATGCATTAATCCTCTCGCCGAACTACATTCTTCGGTCCGTTAAAAACGGCAATTGCTTCCGAGTAGTTGCTATCACTTCTTTGGTAATCGTTAATGTTAGCACTTCCTCCTTTACCGAATGTACCAGACGCTCACCATCAGGTCCATAAACGCCACTGTGCCCAGGATAATGAGATTTTTTATCCTCTGTATGTACCTGTTCTCCTACCCTATTACACCCAATAACATACGCTTGATTTTCTATTGCTCTGGCACGTAATAATGCATCCCAATGCCCTATACGTTGGCTTGGCCAACTGGCTACGTTTATTAAAATATCATATTCGGAGTCGTTAAACGAAGAGTATGGAAATCTTAAATCGTAACAGATAGTCGGTCTTATCTTAAAACCATTCAACACCATATCTACCTTGGTATTACCAGGCGTAAAATGTACATTTTCATTGGCCATAGAAAAAAGGTGAGCTTTATCGTAATGCCCTAAAATCTCTCCTTGACTTACCATCACAAAACGGTTAAATAATTCACCGTTTTCTAGGCATAACAGACTGCCGCAAATAGCAGTAGATTGTCGTTGTGAGTAATCGAGCATCCAGCTTATAATCTCCCCATCCATAGGTTCAGCTAGCGTTGTGTCATCTGTAATATAGCCAGTGCTAAACATCTCAGGAAGTACAACCAAATGTGACGTATGATTGGAGAGTAACGCCTCTATCTTACCGAAATTAGCTTTCGTATTTTTAGCAGTTATGTCCAATTGCACTATAGAAACATTCATTAGGTTCAAAGTTATTTTATTTTTACAGGAATGAAACGACTTCTCAATATTTTGCTGATGGCTCCTTGTTCTTTGATTAATTCTTAACTAGCTTCAAAATCCTACTAGAAAAAAATGACATAAAAAAGGCCCGCTTTCGCAGACCTTTTTAGGTCTTGGTTTACCTAAATACTATAAAGTTGCCATTTGTCTTTTCACAAACTCTGTCAACTCTTTACCCGTTAATAAATTCTGTGATAATTTGGCTAAATCAATAGACTTGGTTAAAAGTTCTGTTTGTGCTTCACCTTCTGCTTTGAGTACTTTATTGGCTAAAGCATGATTTGTATTTACCGCTACCGAATATTTCTCTGGCATCTGCCCAAACATCTGCATGCCGCCCATACCGCCCATTTCACTCATACGTCTCTCCCACTCACTGCGTGTTATGGTGATAAACGCTTCCTCTGGACTCATTACCTCAGACACGATGGTGTACTTGTCTTTGTTCACCACCCCTTCAAAGGCTGCTTTTAATTTAGTTACCTCATCTTCGCTCAATACGCTTTCGCTCTTTTCGTCTTTGTCAATAAGCTTACCTGCCGTGTCCGCATCTACACGCTTAAGTTGAAACTTATCATTTTTCTGCTCTAGGTTGCTTATGAAATGATTATCAATTAACTCATCGAGTAACAGTACATCATACCCTTTGTTTATGGCTGCATCCACATAACTGTGTTGCTTGTCGGCATCATTGGTATACAAACCAATCTTGTTGCCATCTTTATCGGTTTGGTTTGGTTCTATCTTAGCGATGTACTCATCAATGCTGTAATACTCTTTTTCAGTATTTTGCAGTAAGCATATTCCTTTAGCTCTGTCGTAAAACTTATCGTCGGATAACATACCGTACTTTACAAATATGCTGATGCTTTCCCATTTCGACTTGTAATCTTCAAAATCTGCTTTGTGTAAGTCGGCTAATTTGTCTGCTACTTTTTTGCTGATATGGCTAGTTATTTTCTTCACCGCACCATCAGACTGTAAGCTGCTTCTACTTACGTTAAGCGGTATATCCGGACTATCAATTACACCGTGCAATAACATTAAGTATTCAGGTACAATGTCTTCTACATTGTCCGTTACGTATACTTGATTGCTATACAGTTGAATCTTATTTCTGTTCGGCTCTATTTCCTTTTTGATTTTTGGGAAATAAAGTACTCCTGTGAGGTTAAACGGGTAATCTACATTTAAGTGAATCCAGAATAAAGGAGGCTCACTCATAGGGTATAACTGCGTGTAAAAATCAGTGTAATCTTCGTCTTTTAAATCCGCTGGATTTTTTTTCCAAAGAGGTGCGATTTCATTTATCACCTTACCATCAAACTCAATAGGAATAGGTAAGAATTTACAGTACTTGTTAAGTAATTCTTGAATTTTCCATTTGCCTAAAAAGTCTTTGCTTTCTTCGTTAATATGTAGAATGATGTCTGTGCCACGCGTTTTACGCTTTCCTTTGGTTATTTTAAAGTCGGTACTCCCTTCGCACGTCCATTTGGCAGGCTCTGCTCCTTCTGCATGACTTAGCGAATCAATTTCTACGGTATCTGCCACCATAAAACTAGAGTAAAATCCTAATCCAAAATGGCCGATAATATTGGCATCTGCTTTGGTATCTTTAAATTTTTCTACAAATTCTTCTGCACCCGAAAATGCAATTTGATTGATGTATTTATCAATCTCTTCGGCCGTCATACCTATTCCATTATCACTAATGGTTAAGGTCTTTTTGTCCTCATTAAGGGTAACGGTAATCTTTAATTCACTTATGTCTCCTGCAGCCTCGCCACGTTGACTAAGCACGCGTAGTTTGTTACTAGCGTCGGTGGCATTTGAGATTAATTCTCTCAAGAAAATCTCATTATCTGTGTAAAGAAATTTCTTGATAATCGGGAAGATATTCTCCGTGTTTACTGAAACTTTTCCTTTTTGCATACTATATTATTGTGTTTAGCCTCTAACTATCAAAGTATAGACCAAAGGAAAGAAGGTGACAAAGTGGCGGAGGGATCTGGGATAAACAGTAAACTGCATCTATATGCCGTAACAGTTGCAATTTATGACCCATGTATTTTTAAACATAACGTTTATCCGTACTATTCAAATAAATCTATCTTTGCACGATCAAAACGCTCAAATACATATTACTTTTTGTAGCTGCTAGCATTGTGCTTATACACAATACCTTGCCGCACCAGCATCACTCAGAAATGGATGATATGGAGCATAGCATTGAACATCAAGTAGCTAGCAATGTTTTGGAATACTTACAACTGGCATTTCATTTGGATATGGGTGGCGATCATCTTGAAAATTTTGAGAAGACAACTGAAGTAACGCTCTCGGCTCCTATGATTGCTCATCTCACCTATTTGATTCCGGATTTAGCCCTCCTTCCAGAGCAATCCATTACCAATGCGTATTATTTAGTATCAGACTGGCATTCTCCTTCTGAGTATTTTTGGAACGAAACATCGTTTCGAGGCCCGCCTACAGCATAATTCCGCTCGCATACATTAGCTCTTTTTCCAAAGGACGAAATCCGTCTTGAGCACTTTAATACGTATTAAAAAATCAAAAAAATAATGTTAGATAAGATCATTCAGTTTTCTTTAAACAACAAATTAATCATAGGACTTTTAGTTCTGTTTATAACCGTATTTGGGATATTTTCCATAACCCAAATACCTATTGGTGCTGTGCCCGATATTACCAATAATCAAGTACAGGTAATTACTACATCCAAAAATCTATCAACGGCCGATGTAGAACAATTTATTACTGCGCCTGTTGAGCTCGAAATGGCAAATTTGCCCGGTGTTGAAGAAATTCGCTCGGTTTCTAAATTTGGGTTGTCGGTAGTAACCATCGTTTTCGACGAAGACTTAGGAACCTACTTACCACGCCAGCTTATTGCCGAAAAAATTGCCAGTGCCTCTGAAAAAATTCCTGCAGGATTTGGTACGCCTTTTATGGGACCGGTTAGCACTGGTTTAGGTGAAATCTATCAATATATTCTGGATACTAAACCGGGATATGCAGACAAGTATTCTATTATGGAGTTGCGCACTTTGCAAGATTGGGTGGTAAAACGCCAACTATCAGGAATACCTGGAGTGGTAGAAGTAAATACGTGGGGAGGTCAACTAAAACAATACGAAGTGGCTGTTATTCCCGGCCAACTCAATAGTATGAATCTGAGTATTTCAGATGTATTTCATGCCTTAGAATCAAACAACTCGGTTACCGGTGGTGGTTATATCGAGCGCAACAACGAGAGTTACTTTATACGCGGAGAGGGCTTAATTAGCGACATAAGTCAAATTGCAGAAATTGTTGTCACCAACAGAAACGGGACTCCTGTCCTCATTCGTGACATTGCAAAAGTACAATTAGGGGTTTCTCCCCGTTTTGGGGCAATTACTGCTAACGGTGAAGGCGAGAAAGTAATGGGCCAAATTATGATGCTGAAAGGCGCCAATGCCAATGTGGTAATGGATGCGGTAAAAGCACGTGTTGCAGTAACGCAAAAAACCTTACCAGAAGGCGTATTCATAAATCCAATAGTAGAGCGAAGTGAGCTTATTGCAAAAACAACATTTACCGTAACCGAAAATCTTATTTTAGGGTTCCTAATCGTACTCTTTGTTGTGATCTTAATGCTGGGCAGCTGGCGCAGTGGTTTAGTGGTGGCTTCGGTTATTCCGTTGTGTTTATTCTTTGCATTTTCCTTGATGTACATCTTTGGGATAGACGCTAACCTGATGAGTTTAGGGGCAATTGACTTCGGAATTATCATAGACGGAGCCGTTATTATCGTCGAATTTATTGCTTTTAAATTGACATCATCACGATCATACCTGTCTACGTTAGCACCTGCAGAAGCCAGAGAAGAAACCGTCAAAATAACCGCAAAAGGAGCTAGTAAAATGATGAACTCTGCCATATTCGGTCAGCTTATTATCATCATTGTGTTTTTACCTATTTTATCGCTTTCAGGGGTGGAAGGAAAGATGTTTGTTCCTATGGCGCTGGCATTTTGTTTTGCACTAATTGGAGCGATGATACTGTGTTTCACGTACGTTCCTGTTGCCTCTTCCCTATTACTTAAGCCAGAAAAAGATAATCCAAACTCATTCAACAGACGAATGATGCGCGCCATAGAAAACACCTACAGACCAGCTATTGTATGGTGCTTGAGCCATAAGAAAACCTTACTTACTTCGGCAATGGTTATGCTTTTATTGACGGGCGTATTGTTTAGCAGAATGGGAGGTGAATTTGTACCTACCTTGGATGAAGGCGACTTTGTAATACAACCTGTTTTAAAAACGGGAACGTCTTTGAGTAAAACCATCGAAATAACCACACAAATCGAGAAAATACTCGCAACGTTTCCTGAAGTAGAACAGACGGTTTCGCGGATAGGGGCTGCCGAAGTCCCAACAGACCCCATGAGTATGGAAGAAAGTGACGTGATTATCAAACTAAAACCTAAAAAAACATGGACTACTGCAGCATCCAAAGATGAACTAGCGGATGCATTTAAGGCCAAATTAATCGCCATTCCCGGTGTCGAGTTTGAATTTACGCAACCCATTGAAATGCGTTTTAATGAGCTCATAACAGGAACCCGATCGGATTTAGCTATCAAAATTTTTGGAGAAGATTTAGATATACTTTCTGCTAAGGCTGCTCAAATTAAGAAGTTGATTGAACACGTGGAAGGCGCTGCAGATATTAGCGTAGAAAAAGTAGCAGGCCTACCTCAGATGAGTGTAAAGCTAGATAGAGCAGCAATTGCGAGGTACGGACTTAGTGCAGACGAGGTAAATTATGCCATAGAAGCGGCTTTTGCTGGAAAAAAAGCAGGCGTTGTGTTTGAAGGCGAACGCCGATTTGACCTGGTGGTGCGTAATGCCGAAGTAGAGCGTAATGAAATTGCAGATTTAGCTAACACCTATATAACTGCATCCGATGGAATGAAAATACCCATAAACCAAGTAGCTGAAGTTAGTTATGCCAAAGGTCCTGCTAAAATATCTCGAGATGACACCAAGCGAAGAATTGTAATAGGTGTGAACGTACGAAATCGTGATCTTGAATCCGTAGTGGTGGACGTGCAAGCCTTGATACGTGCCAATATTAAATTACCGCCAGGATACGCGGTAGAGTACGGAGGTCAGTTTGAAAACTTACAAAACGCAACTAAGCGATTAACCATTGTAGTTCCGATTGCTCTTTTGCTTATTTTTATACTCTTATTTTTTGCCTTAGGTACCATCAAAGAAGCCCTGCTGGTATTTACCGCAGTTCCACTGTCGGCAGTGGGTGGCGTGTTATTTCTATATCTCCGAGACTTGCCTTTTAGTATTTCGGCGGGGGTTGGTTTTATCGCTTTATTTGGCATTGCTGTGCTGAATGGCATCGTACTGATAGAAGAATTTAGAGAACTTAAAAACACAACAGATATGAACACAAATGAAAGAGTTATTGCGGGTACTATTATGCGATTGCGCCCAGTATTGCTTACTGCTATGGCCGCAGCCTTAGGATTTTTACCTATGGCGCTTTCTACTTTGGCAGGCGCCGAAGTACAACGACCGCTGGCAACCGTCGTTATTGGAGGATTATTTACCGCTACCATACTTACCCTTTTTGTAATTCCGGTGCTGTACAGCATTTTTGAAGAACGCAGTTTTAAGCTGGCTAAAAAGCCTATGATGGTGTTAGCCTTGTTAGGTATAGGATTGTCGTTGAATGCGCAAGAACAAAAGGTTATTAGCTTGGACCAAGCAATAACCATAGCGTTAAGTAACAATAAAGATTTAGCGCAGAACGACGTGCAAATAGCCAAAGCAGAGGCACAAACAACATTAAGGCCGGATAAGACCAATCTTTACTACAACCAAGACGCCAATAATATTGCTGAAAATGGTGTGGCTATTCAAGTATGGGGCGTGAGTCAACAATCCGCTTTTCCTACGTTATATCATAAAACGAGACAACTAAACGAAGCCGTCGTAAAAACCCAAAATGCACACAAGGCTTTGAATGTGTTTGAACTTAAAAAAGAAATAACACTTGTTTACAATCGCATCCTGACTGCCAAAGAAGAAGTGAGGTTAAACCGTTATATCGATAGCATGTACGCGCATTTTAGCACCGCTGCTAAACGTCGTTATGAGCTAGGTGAAATCAATAACTTAGAAAGCTTAATGGCCGAAAGTAAGTTTCAAGATCAACATACAAAACTAGCCCAATCGGAGGCCGTTTTGCGTGCTAGGTTACTCGAACTCAACACATGGCTTCAAACCAATGACAGATATGACATACCGGAACAATCGTTAACCAAAAGTACTCAACTAACTACGGAGGTTACATCTACACCAATGCATTCATTAATCTCTAGCTTGGATAATGAGGCTCAAAAGAAACTAGGCGTGAGCAAGCAACAACTACTACCTGATTTGCAAGCTTCTTATTTTCAAGGCAGTAATAACGCTCCGTATGCTCCTATGGACAAGTTGTATAGAGGTGTTCAGGCAGGAATTGCCATTCCTTTATTCTACGGAGTTCAAAAAGCAGAAATTAAAACTGCCAAACTAGAACTTAAACGGATGGCACTGGTAGAAGAGAATTACATTTTACAGTATCAAAACCAACAGCAAATACTCCAAGAACAATTGCGCATGAAGGATGCCGCGTTGACCTTGTATGAAACCAACACTAAGTCATTAGCGGACGCTATATGGACAACAGCCATGCGTTCTTACGAGGAAGGCGAAATAGGTTACATGACCTTAATACAGAGTTTAGATCACGCTAAGTCTCTAGAATTAAATTATATACAAAACGTATCGGATTACAATCAAATCGTAATCTCAATCCAATATCTTAATTAAAAAGAATGAATAAATTAATCTATTCCATAGCTATAATCGGACTATTTGCTGCTTGTTCTAGTAGCGAAAATCCTACGAGTGATGAAAATAACGTCAGTACTTCATCGCTTATCGAAGTGAGCAATGCGCAATTTGAAGCAAATCAACTTAGCTTAGCTTCACCCCAAACCCAAGCCTTTACATCTACCATTAAGTGTACGGGGAAAGTGGATGTTCCGCCTGAATTTATGGCATCAATTAGCACCTACTATCAAGGATATGTGAAAGGAATAAAGCTTATTGAAGGTGAGTTTGTAACCAAAGGACAATTATTATTTGTTTTAGAAAACCCAGAATACTTGCAAATGCAGCAAGATTTTCTGGAGGCAAAAGAACAGTTAGCCTATTTAAAGAGCGAATACGATCGCCAAAAAACCTTGGCAAATGAGAATATTTCTGCACAGAAAAACTACCTTAAAGCCAAATCAGATTACGGTGTTACAAGTACCAGGTATGAAGCGTTAAAAAAGAAGTTGAGCTTGATGGGAATTAGTACCGCTTCGTTAGACAACTCTAACCTACATTCATCTATACGCATTACAGCCCCTATTTCGGGATACGTAAGCAGTATCAATGTAAGCCAAGGTAAAGTCTTGAGTCCAAATGAAGTTGCCCTAATCATTACCAATACAGAGCACTTACATGTCGAAATAATGGTATTTGAAAAGGACATACTAAAGGTTGTAAAAGGGCAAAAGATCCATTATAAATTTGCAGGAAGCTCTAAAGAATTAGGCGGCGAAGTGTATTTGGTAAGCAGAGCAGTAACCCAAGGTGCAGGAGCCATCAGCGTTCACGGACACATCGACAATTCTGACGAATTGAAGAACATGTACCCTGGAATGTTTGTAGAAGCAGAAATCATAACAGAAGCCAACAATGAACTGGGCGTGCCCGAAAGCAGTGTCATCGAAATAGAAGGTAAATTTTACGTTTTACGCTTGAAGGAAAAGAATGCCAAATCGTATAATTTTGAAAAAAAGGAAGTAACCATACTGGACAAAAGCAATGGATACGTGCATTTAGAAGGAATTAAAGAAGAAGACCAAGTCTTAAGCAAAGGAGCTTTCGATCTAATAACAGAATAACTAAAAAACAAATGAAAAGAAACATTATCACTATTATGCTAATGGCTATACTAGGTATGGTCTCCATGCAATCCTGCGAGAAAGAAAAAGGAGCAAGCGTTACTAATATTAGCGCTGCAGGCGAAACCGAGAGTCACAATATGGGCCAAAACTGTATGAACTGTCACAAATCTGGCGGTGAAGGTAAAGGTTGGTTTAATGCTGCTGGTACCGTTTACAATGAAGCAGGAACGGCTACGTTAAAAAGTGGAACCGTAGAACTTTACACAGGCCCTAATTCTACAGGAAATCTGCGGGGTACAATTATCGTAGACGGATTAGGTAATTTTTACACCACCGAAGCAATTAATTATAGTGGGGGCTTATATCCTAGCATAAAAGGAAGTACCATTACGCAGCACATGAGCACTACCATTTCAAATGGACAGTGCAACAGTTGTCATGGTGTATCAACCAATAAGCTTTGGACTAAATAACTAAGGTTATCTTTGTCAACCTAATCTTATGAACGGAGCTCAAAAAGAGAACTAGACAACAAGTGACTCATTATTTTTTGCGCCGCAGTATCTTTTTTGGATATATTTTGGTCTGCATTCTTACCTTTGACCGTATAACAGCATAAAAGCAGCAAGACAAATGTCATAAAATAGCTTTTTACCCAAGGCATATAGAACAAAAGTATTGTATCTCAAGCGTAAAACCATAACACGAGCCCAATCATCGGCTACTTCTTATGTCATTTTAGCTGCATTTGTATTTTTATTCACTTATTTGCCCTATCTAAATGATGGTCCACGTGGTATTCATCAATGGGCTCAGGCAGATAGAGTTGCCGTGTGCTTGAGGTATGCAGACGGAAAAGAACTGCTAGATGCCGCAACGTACAGCATGAAAACCCCAGATGGTAATACGGGCGTAGAATTTAGTGGTTTTCAATACGGTATAGCACAACTACTTCGCATGGGAGTTCCTGAAAACTATGTGTACTTTTTGCTTCGATTTGGTACGTTTCTCATTTTTTTTAGTTCCTTGTTTGCCTTGGTTTTTTCATTACTGAGCAAGGAAAACGTATGGATTAAAAGTGTGCTCTTAATTTTCGTTATAAGCTCTCCCCTCTTGCTGTATTACGGGTACAATTTCTTGCCAGATATAATGGCCCTAAGCCTAGTTTTACTTTGTTTTCTTTTGCTAGAACGCGATTTCCAACAGCATATTCTGTGGATTCTACTGCTAAGTGGTTTAGCGATGCTGGTTAAGACTTCTTCAGGTATTTACGGTATTGGCTTTATGGGACTATATGTGTTACAAGTGGGCAAGAAGATAAACATAAAGTGGGGTGCAGCCATAGTACTATTTGCCGCTATAGCCTGTGGTATAGTCTATTACGATTTCCATTTTGTTCATCTTAGGAGTAAAGAATTATGGTCAACCGTCTTTTTAACGGAATTTGTTCCGGTAACGAATTGGGGACAATTTACGAATGTGATTGATACTGCAAGCCGATTTAGATATGAGTACTTTAGTAAGCCTCAATGGTGGGTTATTTTGGGACTAGGCATCCTTGGTATTTGGCATAAACGCAACGAAATTACAACCAACATTAATTGGAGAATAGCCCTAATCTTGCTACTTGGATTAGTTAGTCTGACGATACTTTTCGGGGTTCAGTTTATGAACCATGACTATTATGTAATTGCGACCTTTATGCCCGTCATAATCTACTTTACCCTAAAAGCATTGGCCTATTTTTTACCTTATGTTCAACCTCGTACCGCATTAATTGTCGGTATTTTGCTCGCTGTACTTACTTTTTCAAAAGGGAACAGCAAGTATTTTGAGCGTATGAGCGAAATTGTACACATAGACGGGCATCCTGAGCCGTATAACCGAAATTGGATATTGGGGGCTAAACAAGTAGTTGATGCGCATGTGCCCAAAGAGAACCTTATCTTCTCGCTTTACAATATGGAACCTAACTGGTCTTTGATATATGCAGGCAGAAAAGGAGCCGTTTTCAATGATGAAGAAATGAAAAGGGATGAAAGTCCAATGTTGTATTACTTTCCCATATTAAAACCATCTCACATACTATGTAGAACTCAATACTGTGAGGATTTTGCAGCAGACCAGCCAGCGTTTTTCAGCCGGTGTACCATTGTACATCAAGATAAGGACATAACTCTTTATTCCTATGGATATTGAAGTGCTTCGAGATTACTGCTTATCCAAGCCTTGTGTAACGGAGGAAACTCCTTTTGGTCCCGATGTTTTGGTTATGAAAGTTTTAGGAAAGATATTTTGTCTATTTTCTATCCGTAATTTTAGTTCCATTAACCTCAAGTGCGACCCCGAAGAAGCCGAAGAACTAAGAGCGAATTACATGGCCATACAACCAGGTTATCACATGAGTAAGAAGCACTGGAACACCGTAACATTTGATCAAGATGTAAATGACCAGTTAATTCTAAAAATGGTAGATGAGAGTTATCGCCTCGTGGTAGAGAGTCTCTCACTCAAAGCCCGACAAGCTATTAAACACGGGATTTAATAATAATTAAACGTTTATTTAGTAGCCGAAAGAGGCCATATACATTCCATCGGCTTTTTGACGAATCCCATCAAACGCAATTTCTTCTTTTAACTTTAGCTTGGTATTGGCCAGTATCCAATCCTTAACTTCCTCATTTTCTGCGTTAAAAACAGAACAGGTTATATAATAAAAAACACCGTCTTTCTTTAAGAAGGGAATGGCATTTGCCACGATGGCCTTTTGCTTGTCTGCATATTTTGAAAGTTCATTATACTCAAATCTAGTAAAATGCTCTGGCGCACGAAACCAAGTACCGCTTCCACTACATGGAACATCTGCAACAATGCAATCAAAATATTCCGCTTCGATATGCTTTGGGCCAAAGGTTAGGTAATCGGTCTCTTTTGACATATCAGCAACACCTAGTTTTGCATCATAATGCATGGCTCTGAAGCGAGATTTTGCATTTTCTATAATCGATGGTCTAATATCACTTAAATATAACTCTCCTCGATCTTGTGATGCCAAATTCAAACTTTTACCACCTGAGCCGCAGCACACGTCCCATACTTTATCGCCTTCCTTCAATTGCATTTGTAAGCAAATAAACTGTGATGACAAATCCTGAACTTGAACCGTTGAATCCAACACTTGATTTACCGCTAATTCTCTACACCCTATCGCACCGAGATTACGGGGTTCTTTGTCCGTATGTTCTTTCGCCCAGTTTTTCGGTCTAAAATTAATATTTTGATGATCATTATAATGCGCAAAATCTGGCATTAAATGGTGTTCAGGATAAAAGGTAATTGGATTTTTGACCAGTGTTTGAAGGTATTCTAACTGATTTTCCTTGATAAAGAAATCTGCATGAACCTTATAGGTAAACCCTAATTCTGAACTCACTTTATTCCAATCTTCAGCATATTCTATGTCTAGCATTAAAGCGCTCAACAATAAGCCTTCTTGTAATGAATAATCGCTAAACGCGAGACCAAAACGCAGGTAATTGTAACATACATCTGAGATTGCCTTTCGGTCCTTAGACCCAAATTTCTTATGTTGTTTAAAAAAGTTTTTGGCCGCTATATGAAAGGGCTCTGGGTATGCATAAGAGCCTAAAAGCTCTTGGGCTACGGTGAATCTGGATCTGAAATATTTCAATTAATAATTAGTTACCGGTAGTACAGCAAATTCCTCAAACTTGAATACTTGTAAGAATCTATTTTGAAAACAGGTGGCTGTTTTTACCAAGTGAAAATCTGTGTTGGTATAAGTTACCGATTTATCGGTAAGAAATAAGGGAAAGTATTTACCGAAGGCATTAAGTGCCTCGCACGCAAACAATAGTTGATCATACCCCATGTAGGCGTAAGAACTCGGATCATCTTTATACATAGAGCGATATTGGGAAAGCATGGAAGTACTGGATTCGATGGGTATGCTTGCCTTGTTTGTCGTCATAAACGACATATTTACTTTACTCCATTGATTGTAATCAACATTTGAGAATTCTAGCCATTTTTCAGGACCTACTAAGGTTATTCTGTCTCCTTTTCCCAAAAGACTATTTACAGAATAGGTTAGGTCTGTTTTGTCAAGTGAAGTGTGCACGATAACTGCTTTACCACTGCCTAAGTAGGTATCCCACTTTATATACTTGGAAAAGAGAACGGCCTGATAGTTAATTTTTTGGGCTATACATTCTTGTAAGAGCGCTTTACCAAAAGCAAGGTCATAGCGTTTTCCATCTCGTACAATAAGAAGTTTTTCACCGGGATGATTTGCCTTGAAATATCTTAAAAAATCTTGAGCCTGCATTTGATTCGATGGATTAAGATTAAAGAAAAACGGATTATTAGCCCATAATTTTTCAATTATTGTAATGGGAGAAAAAAGAGGTATCTCTCTTTTTTTGGCGAAGTATGCGGCAATTTTGAGTTGTTCTTCATCCGTAGGACCAATAATAAGGTCGACCTCTTCCATTTCCGGTTTTTTAAGCAAGGCCTTTAACTTGTTGGTGTCATTATCCGTATCAAAAAAACGTAAGGTAAATTTAGAATTTAGCTTTTCAATATCTGCAATGGCAGTACGCATTCCTTGATAATACTGCAGCATAAGGTTTGCTCTTCTCTTGTCAGAAGTACTATTCATTGCATCACTGTGAAAAGGCAGTAGGATAGCGATAGTGAAGTTCTTCTTGTGCACGGGAACCTTGTAATAATTTCCTTTAAAATCAACGGAAGTATACAATACGTTCTGAATAGTTATGGTTTCCGATGGTTTGAAATCACTTTCACTATTGTTGAAGACAGAATCTTTATGTGATGCCGCTACTATCTCATTCTTGGGCCATTCTTTGGGTTGCGTTTTTCTAAACGCACCACAAGAAATTAGACAGATTGGAACAAGTAGTACCCAAAAAAATCTATTCCCACTCAATGGTTGCGGGTGGTTTGGAGCTAATATCATAGACTACTCTGTTAATACCTTTTACTTGATTTATTATTTTATTGGAAACCGAAGCCAAAAATTTGTGAGGCAGATCGGCCCAATCAGCAGTCATGCCGTCTACCGAAGTTACCGCTCGAAGAGCTATCACATTTTCATACGTACGCTCATCTCCCATTACGCCTACAGATTGTACTGGCAAAAATATCGCACCAGCTTGCCAAATATCGTTATAAATTCCAAACTCTTTCATTTCATTTATAAAAATAGCA
The DNA here is from genome assembly GCA_945889315.1 of Chitinophaga pinensis. Lineage (GTDB taxonomy): Bacteria > Bacteroidota > Bacteroidia > NS11-12g > UBA9320 > UBA9320. The sequence continues at coordinate 33,135 of CAMDBP010000003.1, read as the reverse complement.
TCGGCCTCTTGCAAAATAGCAACGTTACGATAAGTGATTTCACCGATAATACGTATGGCTAGTCCTGGTCCAGGAAAAGGATGTCTTTCTAATATTAGTTTGGGAACTCCCAACTCTGCACCTATTCTTCGTACTTCATCTTTAAACAACAAACGAAGTGGCTCTGCTAATTTAAGCACCATATCCTCTGGTAAACCTCCTACGTTATGGTGCGACTTGATAGTGGCAGATGGACCGTTAACCGAGACAGATTCAATAACATCTGGATAAATCGTTCCTTGACCTAGCCATTTAGCATCGGCAATTTTGCTTGCTTCTTTATCAAATACTTCTATAAATGTATTACCGATAATTTTTCGTTTGGTTTCTGGGTCTGATACTCCGTTTAGACGGCTAATAAACATCTCAGATGCATCCACACCTATTACATTTAAACCTAGCCCTTTGTAGGCTTCCAATACTTGTTCGTATTCGCCTTTACGCAAGACACCATTGTTCACAAATATACCCACTAATTGGTTTCCAATAGCCCTATGCAAGATAAATGCAGCAACGGAACTGTCTACTCCACCTGATAATCCCATTATCACTTTATCAGTTCCTATTTGTTCTTTATAATGGGCAACACTTTCGGTTACAAAATGTGCGGGGGTCCAATCACCAATACATCCGCAAATGGTTTTTGTAAAATTTTGAAGTAAAAGCGTCCCATCAGTGCTGTGGCTTACTTCTGGGTGAAATTGAACTGCATATACCTCTTTGTTTGTAAATCGATAGGCAGCAACTGGAATGCTATCGGTTTTTGCCAACGTAGTAGTGCCTTTTGGCATTTCTAAAATGGTATCCCCGTGGCTCATCCATACTTGACTTCCGTTTTCTATTCCATTGAGCAGTTTATCTTCGGTTGCTATAGTGATATTGGCACGGCCATATTCTCTATGAATAGATTTCTCCACTTTACCACCGTTACTCGCAGCTAAAAACTGCGCACCGTAACACAAACCAAGAACTGGAACAGACAGATTCATAAAGTCAAGATCAGCAATTGGGGCATCAGGCTGGGTGCACGAAGCAGGGCTTCCAGATAAGATTACCCCTTTAATCTGAGAAGTAAGTTCTGGTACCTTATTAAATGGATGAATTTCACAATATATGTTAAGCTCACGTATTCTACGTGCTATAAGCTGGGTAAATTGTGAACCGAAGTCGATGATAAGAATTTGCTCGTGCATACAATAATAAGGTGCAAAGATATTACATACACGGTGGACTTTTGCTGTGTGTACACCAAGTTATAAACAGGTAACCTAGTCTAGCTATAATTAAACCGTAAATTTATATCCTACACCTCTTAGTGATAAGAAGTATTTTGGATTCTTTGGATCTACTTCAAAGTATTTCCTAAACGCTAGAATAAAATTATCGATGGTTCTTGTGCTTGGATATACAGAATAGCCCCATACGGTCTGCAATATTTTTTCCCTGCTAACGACCTCATCTTTATTTTCAATCAATAGTTTTAGCAAAAAGGCTTCTTTTTTGGTTAACGAAAACTTGCCATCTTTGCCATGGGCTTCGTAGCTAACAAAGTTGATGGAATTAGAACCAAATGTAAAGTCTAAAAGAGCGTTGCCTTTGCTTGTTTCATCATTTCTGCTAATTAGCTTATTAATACGCAACATGAGCTCCTCAATATTAAAAGGCTTTGTGATATAGTCATCGGCTCCTTTTTTAAGTCCGAGTACCCTGTCTTCTGCACTACTGCGGGCACTTAGAAACATAATGGGTATGTTTTTATCGTGTAGTCTAATATTTTCACAAACAGCAATACCATCTATATTGGGTATCATGATGTCCAATATCACTAAATCAAAACGCTGCTCTTTGAAGGTGCTAATCGCAGCAGATCCGTCATAAACCAAAATAGGATGGTAATCCTCTATTTCTAGATTTAATTTAATGGTATCAGCTAGATGCTTCTCATCTTCAACAAGTAGTATTCTTTTCTTTGACATTTAACGATTATTTGATTCGCAACAAATTTGTAATTAATAACTCACTAAAAAGTCAGTTTACTATCACAAAATATAGATTTAACTAAGAATAATTTTAAAAATGGTCCCTTGGGGATTGTTTGCCCCTACCCAAACACTTCCATTATGACGCTCAATGGCTTCTTTTACGATAAACAGGCCTAATCCGGTGCCTTTCGTAGTTCTTGTCTCCTCTTCTTGAATACGATAAAACTTTCTGAAAATATTTTTATATTCATCTTTAGGAATCCCGATACCTTGATCTTTTACTTCTATTATTTTTTTTTCGTTCAAGGTATATAGATTTATCTCAATTGATTGATTATTAGAGTATTTGAATGCGTTTTCGATTAAATTATTAATCACCATTCGCAAGATAAAATTATCCCCCTGCACGCGTATACCTGCAGTAATATCTCCTGAAATATCGCCTTTAATACATTGACTTTCTATAATCTGATTTATCATTTCTGTCAAATCAATTTCACTAATTGAATATTGATATTTATCATTCTCTATTTGCATGCTTACCAGCATGTTTTCCGCGAGTTCTTCCAGTCTAAAGGTATTCTGAATACTATTTTCAATCAACTCTGCCTTCTTTTCTTCCTTTACCTTGGGGTTCTTGCTCGTTTGTAACATGAGACGTATAGCGGCAATAGGGGTTTTAAACTCGTGGGTTACGCTCAACAAAAAGTTGTTTTGGCGTTTATTCAACTGATAAACATTGTCAATGGTATAAAAAACACCGTAAATCCCTCCTGCCACCAAGACCAGTAAAAGAATACTTTGATAGATCCAAATATTACGTTGCTGGAATCGCTCTAATTCTAGGTCTTGAAGCTTGCTCGGGTTTATCTGTAATTCTATAGTTTTTTCCTTTGAACTGATTTGAGTAAACAATGCCAGATAATTATCGTTAAATCTATCTCGAACAAATGACTCGAGCCGAACAGTATCTACTTCAATTTTGAGCTGTTTTAGGTAGTATTCATAAACGGTATCGTTGCCTAGTTGGCCATTTTTAGCATTTTGCATAACTTGTAACGTACATGCATTTAGGCCGGCCATAAGGACATCGTTCTTTAGCGCATAATCGGTGTTTGCGTAATTCAATAATGAAAACGTAAGCCATGCAAAAGCTGCTAGGATGTAGGCTATCACAAAAACGATAAGGATTTTTACCTTCATTTTCTCTAAAATTGAGGGCTAAAATACACCCGTGCAACCTAAAGATAACAACTTACCTAAAATATCTCCTAGAATGTTGAGTCTTCATAATGAAAAGATCTGGATAGCTTATCAGAATAGCGTATATGACGTTACAGAAAGTAACTTATGGCGTAACGGAAAACATTAGGAACATTGGGCTGGTCAAGACCTTACCTCAGAGCTAACCCATGCGCCTCATGGAATTGCTGTTTTTGACAAACTTGATGATATCGGCATTTTGGGTTAGCCAATTAATAAACACTTTTAACTTAGTGATTCCCTTAATTATCAAGGGAATCACCTCTATTTTACATGCTCGCTTATGAACTGTATTTTTTGAGCAAAAGAGTATACTGTATCACCTACCTTTGACCCCGAAATGGAGTTAGGAAAAACACAAGTATTAAAAGCCTCAAGAACAACAGATAATGGATGCTACCTAATGGATGAGGTAGGTAATGAATTATTACTGCCCAATGCTTACGTTTCTCCTGAGCTTAAATTAGGTGATGATGTATCTGTTTTTGTATACAAAGACAACGATCAACGTCTTACGGCTACTACCTTAAAACCTAAGGTTGAATTGGAGCAATTTGCTTTTCTCGAAGTTATGGATGTAAACGCCGCTGGTGCGTTTGTAGATATGGGCATTGTAAAACAACTGCTGGTTCCCTATAGCGAGCAACCTGTAAAAATGGAAGTGGGCGACTGGTATGTAGTATTTTTTATGCTTGATGACGTATCTGATAGATTAATCGGATCGGCTAATATTGAAGACTTTTTATTTACAGAAGACCTAGATATAGAAGTTGGCGAAGAAGTAGATATTCTGTTGTACAGAAGAAGTGACTTAGGCATCAATGCAGTGGTAAACGGTTTGTACCAAGGCCTTGTTTTTCATTCTGACGTGCATAGACCTGCACGCCCAGGCGATCAAATGAAAGCCTATGTTAAGAATATTAGAGCAGACGGGAAAGTAGACCTTTCGCTACAACCTATGGGTTATCGAAACGTAATTGACAAGGCGACTCAATCGGTTTTAGATGTTCTCATCAAAAATGAGGGTTTCTTTAAGTACAGCGACAAAAGCAACCCAGACGAAATTTACAAAGTTTTTAAAATGAGTAAAAAAGCATTTAAAAAGGCATTAGGCAGTTTATACAAACAAAAAATTGTACTCCTTGAAAAAGACGGAACAAGACTTTTAAAAGGAAAAGGTTCAAGTAACTAGAACAAGTACCTGGCTACCAATCTTCCAATATGTATCACGGGTGAAGATTCACTTTTACGTCCATCGTAGCTAATTATCACCTGAATATTATTAGACATCGTTCGTTGATACCCCATTTTCCAGGTTGCATTATTGCCGTTTTGTAGGCCTCTAAGCAACTCATATCCTAAGGTAGAACTTGCCACACCGTCGTACTTTACCTTGATATAACTAACGGCTGCATTAACCGCACCTTTCGTTGATTTGGTATACTTCACTTCACTGCCTAGCTCAAAATTCCGTGAACTTTCTCCGCCGTATTGCTCCAGGTTTGCCGCACTAAAGTATTTTGTTTTCAATTCAACACGATACGTATTATGAATGAGCATCTGCAGCTTGGGTTCTATCTCATAAAATCCATATTGGTAACTTCGTGTCCTAAAGAATTCACTTAAATACAACTTATTACCAAACACCATACGCGTATCTAAGGTGAACATTCTTCCTAGATTAACGCGGGCGTTGACGATATTGTCCCACGTTGCTCGACTGTCAAATCCATTACTCAAAAGTGTTTTTGAACTGGCATTCATATAGGTGTAATCAAAACTATACTTCGGATTACCTCGGTTATAAAATAATGTACTCCGAAAACTAATAGCGCTATTTATAAGTCCGGTATCGGTTAAGCTTCGTTCAGCAGGATTTAAAAACCCGAGTACGCTATTGGGCAATATCTTTTTATCAAGAATTAAGGTGCTAATATTGTTAAACCTGGCCATTACGGGCTTATTTTGAACGCCAGACTTAAAAAACACCGCAGGTGTCAACTCTAACGATTGACTTATTTTAGTGCTATTGGTGGTAAAAAACCCAGGAACAGGTGTAAATATTTTGATATAATCAGCGCGTTGTCTATCCAAGTCAGATGCAACTTCAAACTCATTAAGTGTTTTCAGTTGATTCGAATCATAGTCTATCCAAACATATACTCCGTTGCCTGCTTGCACTTGCAAAAATTGAAATTCTCGACGTTGCTCTTGGCCCGTCCCTACTTGATAAAAGGTACGCGTTCTGATAAATTTATGTAAAAAGTGAAAGTCCATTTCTACCCTACTTTGCAAGGTGTTTTCGATAGGTTTGGCGCTTAGACTGACGTCTTTAATTTCAAGTTTTCGATACGTACTGCTTACTGCTATTCGTTGGTTCTTAGGCGTATTGTATTGCGTATTTATACTTACATCGCTGCCTACGGTAGAAGGTAAAAACTGATCATTTTTAGGAAGATTATCTGTGCGCTGGTTGGCCAGAATAGCATATTTTAGTTGCGAACTATCTCTCGAAGAAAGAAAAAAGGAATAATTTTTAAATGCATAACTCTGTTGGAGTAAGGTATCCAATTGAAATGTACTGCGCTCATTTATAAACCCTAACCCTGCATTAACCTTACCCAATGGTCGACTTAGTTGACTACTCAAACTATAAAACAAATTCTTCAAATCAGCAGTATCTCCCTCGTTAGTATTAGATTGCGTTAACTCTAAACTGGTAGATAACTGCATTTTTTGCCATGTTAATCCCCCTTCGGTTGCATTAGAAAAGCCAACAAAATTATCCGGTCTAAAGAAGATTGAACTGTTATTTTTTACATAGTGTTGAGCGCTCTTACGAAGACCAATACTAACATTTCCAATATGCTCGTAGGCCGGTAGCAACTGCGAAACAGCCGTTGGATTGCTTAATTGTTTATTCCATTTTCGATCAAACTCTACAGCGCGGTATCGCTCCACATAGCGATACTGACCACTTACCAACTCATAATTTACATCGGTACTATACGTCCATGTTGAATCTTTTAGTTGTTTCGAGGTGGTGCGAAATAAGCGAAGTCCAAAACCCTCATTATCGTTATCATCTAGCGATGAAAGTGTATTTTTATCCCGATTACTTCTTGAATATTCGATACCACTTACGCGATCCTTGTTGGTAAATTTGAGTCCCACATTAAGCGCTTTTAACGATTGGGGTGCCACTAATATCTCGATGGGATCATAGTCACCCATCCTCTCTCCCACATATTCAAATACTTTTCCATTAGCAGCCGTTTGCGACTGCACATAACTACCTTTTCGTTGGCCTAAATTGCTAAAAAAGACCTCATAGAAGGTTTCATTTGCCGTTGGATCTTGTGCATAGATAAAAATGTCAATACCCGATACCACACTTTTGGTGTACATAATACGATCCGTGTTAAATGACAATTGCGGTTTCACTTTAGAAATCACCGCAACACCATCACCCGCTTCAGCTAAAAGCTTTTTAGCACTTTTATTTTGAAGTGAATCAAAAACGTCTAAATCCACTTGAAACGGTTGAGATTTGAGATCCATCTCATTAAATGCATTGGCATAGATAGTAAATCCACTTTTGGTAGCCGAAGAACCTACATGTGCCACTGCTCTGCCGTAGTTTCTATCCGAATATTGAAACTCGACCACTATTCTGCTGTATCGCGTTATGAGAATACGGGGCGTAAACGTAATTTCACCCGTGTTGTAATTAACCACGTAGTCATTGTTTTCTCCACGGGTCAATGCTCTACCGTCTAAAAATACATTTTCAGTACCCGCTATAATTACGATAAACAACTCACCGTTCTCTCCTGATAACCGATAAGGGCCGCTGTTCCCTTCTATTCCGTCTATCCTATTTCGATTAAATCTACCACGAGACAAAGCCGCTTCAGCTTCCGTTTTTATCCTCCAATCGTGCGATTGGGTTACATTCTGTACTTGAATACCACGGGATTTTTTATAATAATTGATAAAGTAGGAATCCGTGGGTCTTTGCATCAAAAAATCACCTAGCGTAATAGTTGAACTGTCTTTTTTTAGGGTGATATATACTTGATCAAAGTCCTGAATTTGCTGCGTATTTCCTTCGGGTTGTATGGGATTATTTTCGTCACTGATAACGGCTAACACCTCTACGTCATTGGCTACGGTTCCATTTATTCTAAGATTTAAATTCGAGTTAACCACCACATCTTGCGCATTGCCAAAACCAATACCTCTGGATATATTACCCGCAGAATTTAGTGTTCCATAGTCTATCAATTCACTCGCTTTAGTAGGTTCGTACCTAAACGGATTTTGCTCATAGCTATTGTATATAATAAACTGATCTTTTCGCTTATAGGTCACCGAAAACTGCAGTTTCTTGTAACTCACCAAGACGCTATCCGGATTAGTCTTTGCGTTCCAAACTAACTTATTATTAACCTGCAAAAAATCGGCTGGTCTCGTGTACCCTTGAATGGTAAGTGAACCATTTACTACAAATCCAGAATCAAGTATTGTGGTGTCTCCTTCTGCTAGCATCACGTACTTCGTTACGGATGTACTCAACTGCCCGTGTACAAGTGAAGAAAGTCCGAGCAATACTATAGTAAGTAATTTATACAAAGCGTTTAGAGCGAGTAAGCAAAGCAAAGAAACGAAATTTGTGGAGCTTTAGGTATTTCACCTTACCCACAAGTACTAATTTTACGAAAATTAGAGAACGCTATTGCACTATTTCGGGCAATACCCCAAGTGCATGATAATATTGAATAAGAGTATTACTATTTATAGAATCGTTCCAAAAAAACCATTTAGGATAACAAACAGCCGATATATGATTAGATAAGACTTACGCCGTCAAATTCTTCAGGTACGGGAATATCCAACAACTGCAATACCGTAGGTGCGATATCAGCCAGCTTTCCTTCGCAAATCAAGGTAATATCGTCATCTATAAGATAAATAGGGACTAAGTTCGTGGTGTGTGCCGTATTCGGACTGCCGTCTTCATTTACAGCTAGTTCTGCATTTCCATGGTCGGCTATTATGATAAATGAATAACCTTTGCTTCTACCGTATTCCACCAATTGTTGGGCGCATGAATCAACTGTTTCGCATGCTTTTACGATGGCACTAAACACACCTGTATGACCTACCATATCTGGGTTGGCATAGTTTACGCACACAAAATCGTAGTTGGTGCTGTTCATGGCGTTTATCACCTTATCGGTGAGTTCTACGGCGCTCATTTCGGGTTGTAAGTCATAGGTTGCAACCTTTGGTGAACTTGCCATGGTCCGGTCTTCGCGTTCAAAAGGGGCTTCACGACCTCCATTAAAAAAGAACGTAACGTGCGGATATTTCTCGGTTTCGGCAGCGCGAAGTTGTTTTTTGCCATGGCTAGACAATACTTCACCCAGCGTATTTTTTAGATCTTGACCCTCAAATAACACATTCACATCGTGGTACGTTTTGTCGAACTCGGTCATGGTAAAATAATGAATGTTTACCGTTTTCATATCCATTTCGGGCATATCCTCCTGAGTAAGTACGGTACTTATTTGTCGACCTCTATCCGTTCTAAAGTTGAAACACAATACAATATCATCTTCTTCAATCTGGCCGTTTTTACTCAATAGTATGGGCTTTATAAACTCGTCGGTAACACCAGCAGCATAGCTATCCTTCATCGCTTTTTTGTAGTCGCTAGCCGTTTCGCCTATGCCATGCACAAGAGCATCATAGGCCAGTTTGGTGCGTTCCCATCGTTTATCCCTGTCCATGGCGTAATACCTCCCACAAATGCTCGCCAAGGTAGTTTTTCCGAAATATTCTGATTCGGTGAGCTGATTCAAATAGCCTAAACCATTTTGTGGATCGGTATCTCTCCCATCGGTGAAGGCGTGTATAAAAACGCGATTATCTATTCCTTGCTCGTTAAATAAGCGAGTAAGGGCGATTAAGTGATCTAAGCTGCTGTGTACTCCACCGTCACTAACTAACCCCATCAAGTGGATCTTTCTATTCGGATTTTCTCGCGCTACACGGAGCATTTCAACCATGTTTTTGAGTTGTAGTACCTCGCGATCTCTGAAGGCTTTGTTGATACGCACGAGCATTTGCCATACTACGCGACCTGCGCCTATGTTCATGTGTCCCACTTCAGAATTTCCCATTTGACCCTCCGGAAGCCCCACATTTTCCCCAAAGGTTTTGATGTTGGCACTTGGATGATTCGCTAAGCTGTCTATAAATGGCGTTTGCGCAGTAAAAATCGCATTAGAAGCATCTTTTTTCCCAATTCCCCAGCCGTCTAGGATCAACAGTACTACTTTTTTGTTCATAGCTTGCAAAGCTACGTAGACGTTTCGTAAAACATATTTTTAAGCCTAAAAAATAATAAAGCAGAAACTTTTTTTATTTTATCGATTTGATGACCAAAAAGTCGCTAATCGATTCATTTTTGTAACCACATTAAATCAAAAACGTATTCTTCTTTTTAGCCCATCTATCTGAAATATTTCGCCTTCATATTGCTCTTATGCTGTTGCTATCTTTCCCATGCGCAAGAATACAGCACGCTTCGCGGTTATGTTACCGATGACCAAGCAGTTCCTTTACAAGGAGTTTATGTACGAGCAACCCAGTTAGGTGTAGGTACCGTAACCAATGAAAAAGGCCAATACGAATTACGTTTACCCGATGGTTTAAATAGAATCTCGTTTTCCCACATGGGCTACACTCCGCAATATGTAGACTTAATTATCAAGCCCAAAATCACCCAAAACATCATTTTAGAACTAACGGATACTGAATTAGGCACTGTACAAATATCCAATAAAAAGAAGGACTTGTCGTATGAAATTATTCAAAAAACCATTGACAGAAAGGATATTTACAGCAATCAATACACAACGCAAAAGCGAAGCATCTATGTAAAAAGTGTAGAAGAAAATAGCGTGTCAGGCCCTAAGAAAGAAAAACAAAAAAAGGATGAACCTGAAGACGACGACCCTTTTGAACTTGCAGATAGTATCCCAAAACTCAATCTATTTGAAGGTAACTTCGTGCAGCACATCAAACCGCCTTCCGGATTTAAAGAAGAGAAAATCGCTGCCAAAAAATTAGGAAACCAGCAAACCCTCTTTTTTACGTCTACTACCGATGCTGACTTTGACTTTTATCAGAATCTAATTACCTCCAAAAGACTCGGTGACAATGCCTACATATCCCCACTAAGTACTACCGCTATGCTCGCCTATAAGTATAAACTGCTGGGATCCCGTTTTGAGGGAGACTTAAAGGTGTACACCATTCGCGTTACACCTAGAAAAATGGGAAACGCCCTGTTTTCAGGAGAACTAGAAATCTGGGACAGTCTGTTTACCCTTAAAAGCGTTAACTTAGACGTGAGCAAAAACTCACTTATTCTGTACGATGCCTTCCGTATTGCGCAAGAATATATAATCGTAAATAACCGACGCGTGTTAATCACTGAACGATTAGATTGGCAGATTAAAAACGGCATGAGCAAGTCCACTGGGCATTGTGACGTTCGCTACACGAATTACAGTTTTGACAGCACATACGCCAAAAAATTCTTCAATGACGAGGTAGGAATAACTTCTGAAGATGCCTACGAAAAAGACACTTCTTTTTGGTCATTACTGCGCCCCATCCCACTCACACAGAACGAACGCATCTTTATGAATTACCAAGACAGTATACAACGGGTGCGCCTCAGTAAGCATTACTTAGATTCCGTAGATTCTGTTTTTAATAAACCAACAGTCCTCAAAATACTGTGGACGGGCTACAGCTTTATTAACCGAGAGAAAAAAACACTTTGGAATTTCAACCCTGCAATTGGCCTAATAGATCCCGTGGCTATTGGAGGTTTTAGACTGCGATATTCGGTTACCTATTATAAAAAGTACGAGAATTACAAATCGCTCTATATCGCACCTTTTTTAAATTACGGATTTAGGAATGGTGACCTAAAAGGCAATCTGGGCATACGCTACCTGTACAATCCCAAAAAGCAATCCACTATCTCACTGAATGCCGGGAAGTACTTTGGCTTTGTTAATAATTTTGCGACCATTCGCGATATATTTAACCGCAATAATTTCTACGAAGAGAATTACCTCGTGTTGAATCATTCAAACGAGATTATCAATGGACTTTACCTCAATGCTGGCCTACGTAATACCCTGAGAAAAGACTTGGGTGATTTTAAGTTTAACACCGATTTTGATAGTGCTTTCGTAAATAACACACCGTACACCTTTGCAACCCATTCTGCTTTTGAAGCCACCATTGGCGTATCGTACACGCCGAAACAACTCTATATTCAAGAACCACGACAAAAGATAATTCTAGGATCAAAATACCCCACATTCTCGTTGGTCTACCGGCAGGCGTTAACGGGTATTTGGGGATCTAGCACGAAGTACAAATCACTTGATTTTGGGATTAATCAAAAATTCAACATTGGCATTTTTGGCACATCGGAATACGCTATAAACCTGGGTGGATTTTTAGATACAAGTAGATTGCGTATTATGGATTATCGTTACCAACGCGGTGGCGATCCTCTTTTGCTTATCCCTCCGATGTATGGTTACCAATTAATTGATTCAACGTTTGCCACTTTTCAAACGGTATTGGAAGGCCATTACCTACATGATTTCAATGGTTTTATTACCAGTAAGATACCTGGCATTAAACAATTAGGTATTAAAACGACGGTAGGAGGCGGCATTTTGTTTGTGCCCGAAAGAAGCTACCAATACTCTGAAGTTTTAGTTGGTGCCAATCGTATTTTAAAACTCGGACGAGAACGCCTAAAACTGGGTATCTATTACGTCTTAGCTCGTTCTAACACACAAGGGCTAACCTCAGGATTTAAATTTTCCTTAAATCCCTACAATGCCAACACCAGTACGTGGAGTTTTTAGTGCACTACGATATCGCGTTATTCAAGTAAAGCAGATATTTTTGCCCGTATGACCATTACCGAAGCACAAAAAACCATTGACGAATGGATTACTACCGTTGGTGTTCGTTATTTTGATCCACTTACCAATACGGCTATACTGATGGAAGAAGTGGGTGAAGTAGCGCGTATTATGAGCCGTACCTATGGTGAGCAGAGCTTTAAAGAGTCGGATAAGGCGGTAGACTTAGGTGATGAGATGGCAGATGTGCTTTTTGTACTTATGTGCTTAGCCAATCAATGTGGCATTAATTTAGAAGACGCATTACACCAGAATTTAGCTAAAAAAACGACTCGCGATGCCACGCGGCACAGTGAAAACCCAAAATTAAAGGAATAACCTACATTTGAAACATGCGAAGTCTTAAAAATAGCCTATTCGTTTTATGTGCCGTTACAAGCTTGTACGCCAACGCACAAGAAAGTAAAGGATATTTGGGAATTGGTTTTCATACCGCTTGCCCGCAAAGTGAGTTGAAAGATATAAAATATGACAATGGCTATGGTGTAAATGTAAGCTACCTCAGCAGCAGGTACCCATCCAAATCTATGTTGAATGTACAGGCAGGAGTACAATTGGATTTTGCTAACATGCAGTCCAAAAAATTTGAAAACTTAGAACTTTCCGATCCCAACATTATAGGCACGGCAACCATTACGGCAACCAATTCGATGTATGCAACCATGGGTGTAATGCGGTTAAACTGGGGAACCGACGATGATAAGTTTGTGCCCTATGTCAATTTCTTAATTGGAAACAGACAGTATAATACACGTCAAAGACTAGAACTAGATGAAATCTCACGGAATCCCGGTTACCAAACCGACACCACTACACGTCGTATTGTGCATACATCAAGACTGCATTACGGCGCAGGAATAGGATGCAGTTATCGTTTAAATAAGTCATTCTCGTTAGAAAGTGGAATTACGTACACCTTTGGTGATAAAGGAGCTGCCCTGCCATTGCGCAACATACAACAAGTAGAAGGGACGAGCCAAGTAGATTTTAGTGATTACAAAATAGTACGAACAGATATACTACTTCTTAATGTAGGATTTAGGATCCATTTATTTCAGCAATATCAGACCCCTCAGGAGTCTACTTATAGTTCACCCGAAGCACCTACTTCAACACGGTATAAAGACGTTAATACGCCCAGAACTAACACTCCAACAAGGACGACCACTCCTAGAACAACCCCAACTACAAGCACAAGGTCCAGTGGATCTATAAAGACCCCTATATCGACGAAAGGAGCAGGTGCAGTAAAAGGCGGAGGAAAAGGATAAAATGAGTAAACTGGATGCTGCTTATTGGCAAAACAGGTACGCTCAGGATGACTTTCCGTGGGATATCGGTTATTCCAATAAAGTGCTCACCGACTATGTAGAGCAAAATATCGCCAAAGACGCTAGAGTACTTATACCAGGCGCTGGAAGTGGCTATGAAGCTGAGTATTTGTGGAATAAGGGCTACACTCATGTATATGCGCTAGACTTCGCAGCCGATGCCAAGTCCTTGTTGATGAGACGTGGGACTAAATTTCCGGAAGACCAGTATCTAACAGGCGATTTTTTTGAGCTCGATCAACGTTTTGATGTCTTTCTTGAACAAACGTTTTTTTGTGCACTGAACCCAAGCTTAAGGCCCCAATATGTAAAGCACGTGCACCACCTTTTGAACACCGAAGGTGTACTTTTCGGATTGCTCTTTGAGATGGATAAACAGGATGGTCCTCCTTACGGGGGAAATACGGCTGAATACGTGGCCTTATTTCAAGCTAAATTTGAGTTAAAAACAGTGCAAAAATGCCTAGATTCAATCGCTCCGAGACTTGGGCAAGAGTTAGTTATTGAATTCGTTAAAAAATAATTTAAAACTTATTGCAAGGTATAAAATCGTGATTATTTTTGCACCCGCTTACGGAGGGAAACGTTCATTGAAGTAAGCAAATAAAGCGAAAGTAGCTCAGCTGGTAGAGCATCACCTTGCCAAGGTGGAGGTCGCGAGTTCGAATCTCGTCTTTCGCTCAAACGATATAAAAAGGGAGCAATCCCTTTTTTAGTTTAGCAGAATACCTTAAACTGTTTAAGGTATGTACATTGTGGGTAACCGTTTTGTGCTGCGCATAAATCTCATCATCTACCGAGTTTGAGATTTAAGATGCTTGGGTGGTGGAATCGGTAGACACGCTGGACTTAAAATCCAGTGCCTTCACGGGCGTACGGGTTCAAGTCCCGTCCCGAGTACAACAGAGGAGATATCCAAACGGGTATCTCCTTTTTTTATGGGAAAATCCTCATAAAATTAAAGGTTTCCTTTCGGAACTGCTTTTCCAGTTTCAGAGTTCACCAAAAAACATGTCTGTCTGTATTCAATCAGTGCTTTGTGTGACCGTTTTTCGTAAATTTGAAGTATGTGCTTAGTATGAATATTTGTGATAAAAATCCCGCCCATCGACAATCTGCAAAATGATATGCCTAATTTGAATAGACTGTAGTAACAATTTAAAAAAATGAGAAAAATAACAATCGCCCTTTTATTGGGTTTTGTAACATCTGCTGTAAGCGCACAAAACGTAAAACCCATCTTTAATGAAGGTGAATCGCAAATTGTTCCAGAATTTAGTAAGCCCTCTGAATGGATCAAAGAAGAATTGTGGGTACAAACCAACTTCGATAGCGACTCTGACGGGAAACTTGACCGCATGCACGTGTTTTTAACCCGTCCTTTACAAACCAACACACAAGGACTAAAATTGCCCGTAATTTATAGTACAAGCCCTTATTTTGCTGGAACAGGAGGTGATTCTAAAAGTTTTTATTGGGATGTAAAACATGAACTTGGGGCAATTCCACCACCACACAAACACGCCGTTGCCAAACGCAAAGAAAACCGTCCTTTTGAAGCTTATTTTCAAGATCTTACTTGGGTGAAAAGAGGTTACATAACCGTGTATTCTTCTTCGCCTGGAACAGGATTTTCAGATGGTGCACCAACCATTGGAGGGGAAAACGAAAAACTCGCGCCGGCAGCGGTTATTGATTGGCTTTGCGGAAGAGCTTTTGGATATACCACGCGAACAGGAATGGACACCGTATCGGCTTTTTGGTCCACAGGGAAAGTGGGTATGACGGGAACTTCCTACAATGGAACTTTATGTTTGGCCGCTGCATGTACGGGAGTGAAAGGTTTGGAAGCAATTATTCCTAATGCCCCGGTAAGTTCATGGTATTTGTACTATCGTTCCAATGGTTTGGTACGTTCTCCGGGCGGTTATTTGGGAGAAGACATGGATATATTGTACGATTTTGTGCACAGTGGCGACCCGGAAAATCGTCCACACAATGACGCCTTGATTCGCGATAAAGTGTTGGTTCCTGGACAAGATCGAATAACAGGAGATTATAATGCTTTTTGGGCTTCACGTGACTACTTGACACAAATGGATAGCATGAAAGCGGCCTTGTTTATGTGTCATGGGTTTGAAGATTGGAACGTAATGGCAGAGCAGAGTTTTCGTTTTTACGAACAAGCCAAAAAAATGGGGCTTCCAGCCAAAATTTACTACAACCAATTGGGTCATGGCTACTCTCCTCCCCTTTGGATGATGAACATGTGGTTTACCAAGTATTTGCATGGCATCAACAATGGTGTTGAAAACCTTGCAGATGCTTGGATTGTTCTTAAAGGAGAAAACGATGCAAAACCCTATAACGCTTTCCCAAATCCTCAAGCAAAAGCCGTTCGTTTTTACCCACAAACAGAAAAGTCAAATACAGGAACTCTATCGACGGAGAAAAAACCGCAAGGGTCATTAATCTTTACAGACGATCCCAGCTTAACGGCTATTGACCTCATTTCACCCAAAAAAGCCGAAAACCGACTTCTTTTTTGGAGCAACAACTTAGAAAACCCACTACACCTTTCAGGAACTGGACGCATCCATCTACAAGTTGCGAGCAACAAAGCAGCAGCAAACCTTTCTGTGTACCTGATTGCTGTACCCATAGATTTCAACCCCAGCAAACTAAAGCTAAATAACATCCTTGTAAACCGAGCATGGGCCGATCCTCAGAACCACCGTTCACTAGAAAAAGGCGACGCACTAAAACCCGGAACTTTCTACAACCTTACTTTCAATTTCCAACCGGACGACCAGATCATTCCTGCCGGCCACCAACTCGGTCTTCTCATCTTTTCCAGTGACCCCCATTTCACCCTCCAGCCTCAAAAAGGTACACAATTAACTATGAATTTGGGAGAGACTTGGATAGAAGTAATGGCAGTAGAATGAGAAAGGAAAATTAAAAACTAAAACATAAAAAAGGGCCGAACATAAGCCCAACCCAATTAGAGTGAATTACTTTGAGTTGTTTCCCCACTCAAAAATTTAGTTTGGTATCCCACGAAGGTCTTACTTCTTTTAATCGCTTCATGGTACAATGCGGGCCTACCCATAAAACATAGGATACACCCAGTTGTAATTGTTTTTCAAGGTTATTTTTAAGATAAAAAACATCAACAGTAAAACGGTCATAACTAGCTTTAACTCCCGCTTTTGGAAAAAGAGCTACTCGCTGTGAAGAAGCATTCTCGCCTATTTCATTCTTTATATCCGTTAGCACTACTTGTGCTCCTAGCACCGGAGTAAAACGATGCGCCATATAGGCATGATGCCATCTCAATATGTGATAATCTGCACTGACAAATAATTTACTCCCGCCCCTATTGTTTGCTATTAAGGCGCCAGCATTTATGGCATAACGATTATCTATCAATGATATGTTGGGACCCGTAAAAAATGAATTAGGGTTGTCAAGAATTTGCTGATGTAGAGCACCAACTGACAGCATTTGATTTTTAAGTATCTGAGCTTTGACCATAGTACTACTCAAAATTAAAGAGAAGTTGAATATAATTTTAAATAATTTCATATTCGATTAAACGTAGTGTTGTCTAACTATATTGTGGCAATCGAGTACACCGCCCAGCTAATTAAAGCAGGAAGGGCCTCTCACAAGACGCTAAACGAGCTTCGCTACTCCATTGCACACTAAACCTAAAAAGTCCTAAGGATTATCACTTTTTTTTCATTTTTTAGAAGTACTGTTTTTTGGTTAGTGCTTAAAGAAAGTCTCTAATCTAGACGTGTTTTACTGTAAACAATACGGTAAATACTTCTTAAAGAGATTCTTTGATAATTTAGATATTGTTTTTGTTTGAAATGAGGTGTATTTTTGGTAAGGAACATTAAAACATAAAATGAAAAAAATCTTCATAATCACGCTGAGTATATTATTGTCACATTTTACTTATGCAGATTCACCGCTCACCTCAACAGATTTTTACAAAGCCTACCTAGATGTGCCAATGGTTCTGGAAGCAATGCACTCAAATGGTCAAATTACCAATGGAATGATGGAATTTATGATAGATGACTCCAACCCTTTGGATGTTAAATTGGCCATAATTAACGCCATAGGTTGGCAACACAAAGGACTAATGCTTAGTGAAATGTATTTAACAAAAGTAATAAATAAGAAAAAATACATGTCAGAATTTGAAAGTGACTATATGGCTTTTAAATGGAATGCAACAAGAGACGAACTACTATGTTTTGCCTATATGAAGGCCATGGATAATTATTTTGATGTTACTGACGCCTTTGAAATTGCAAATGAAACACTGCGTAAATATCCCGATAGTTTTGCGGTGAATATGATTTACAACCTTATAAAAGCGCAAGGTCTAGTGGCTTTTAACGAGTACTGTTATGCTGCTAAAATATTTAGTGTTTTTAAAAATAATGCTAGCTTAAAAATGGACATGCGAAAAGAAGCTTTGAGCTATGTTACAAAGTACATGGACGACCTTGACTTGGATTGTAAAATAAAGTAAATGACTTATGCATGGAAGATTGCAACCAAATTGGTAAAAATGGCGAAATAACATCCTACCTCCCATTTGTAATCCTATCCGAAAGCAGAATTTAGCAAAACAGAAGTATTACACTAAAACTCAACTAAAGATTAAAATGAAAAAGACTATATCCGTAATCCTATTTACCATGCTATCGTTAGCAGGATATTCGCAAAAGGTATTTAGCGTTAAGTACCCAAGTCAGGCGTATATTAAAGTATTTGTTGTCAAGTATGAATCACAATGCGACCTAAAGGTTTACAAGGTAGATTATGTGAATCAAGCTGAGGGGAATGCTGGCTTATGGAGTTTTGTGTCCTACGATAGCCAAGCAGACAAAAAGATATTCTTCGTAGACTATGAAAGCCAATGTGAGCTAAAAATATTTTTCGTTAAATACAAATCACAAGCAGGATGGGTTGACACATCCAAAAAACATTTAATGTTTTAACTGTCACGTCATGCGCTACTCCACATTGCGGCTATTATGCCCTGAGAGGTAGTATATGTGCGATGAATCATTCTATGTGTTTTAGGTAGATCATTTGGCAAACCTTATCCATTGCCTTAAAAATGCCCATATCAAAATCAGGAGATTTACTAATGCTCGTTAAAGTCGCAACGGCATTAAACAGTATCTCATTATCTTGATGACGAATACGTTCAATGAAATGTACGGTGGTACTTCCTTTGGGAGATTCTGAAACGATTATTTCTTCTGTATTCTTATCTATTGCAAATAATATAGTCTTGCTCATTCCTTTTTAAATAGGTTAGTGAATTATCAATGTAAATAACAGCGCCCGCTAGAGTTTGTAGTTCTATTCCTGCACCTGGCTCCTTTTTGGGTAGTGCCTGTGCATTGCGAAGAGGTAGATGTTGGCTTTTTAGTGGTGTTCTTATCACAACAATTCGTGCCTACTTTCCGATTGTGTGTTTTACAATAGCAACTATTTGATTTGCTACGATTGCATGTCATACATAGTAATTGAATATTAGAAACCACACTTTGGCCGCCACATGAGAACGGCATAATATGATCATATTCTATGCTTTGCGAACTACCACAGCATTGGCAGACACCACCATCCCTTGAGAATACAACTTTTTTTATTGTTTCTGAAATGTATCGACTTTGAGAAAAGCCACTTAGGCTTAATAAAAGTAGTGTTAAGATTAAATATATTTTTCTCAAAATTCCTGCGTTTTCTTTTCTCAAAACTACATCTTAAATTGGGATAGAGATACTTTTGTGCTAAAAAAAACTGTCTTTGCCGTGGCTTTTCTGCACTGCTGAAAAAAAACTTTTTTTTTACGGTGATTTATTTATTTTTGGTATTATGAAAACTCTGCCATTAGCCATAGCTCATGCTCCTTTTACGTCATTCTTAGTCTTACCTACACCCGTTTAAAATGGTTTTGGTAATAGGATTTTGTGCCTTAATGAATTGGGGATGGGTTAAGGTTAGCTGTAATGTAAACGACTGTAAAAGACATATATAATCACACTTTGACTTAAAAAATGAACATGAATTTCACAAACGAACAATTAGCTTTTATAGAGAAAGCAATGACCTCTATTAGCAATGACCCTCAAACAAGACTGAGCCCAATTGTAAAAAACATCATTGCTGAAGATAATTATGTTTTTGATGCATACTGTCATGTATTTGATGGAGACTGTATAAACGTAAAGTATTTGGCAGCTAGAATGGTTGCTGGTGCATTTGGAGTGCTTAGAGCGCGGATATGGAAATTGGTAACAGGGAATCAGTATCCGGAAGAAAAATCTCTTCTACAAGGTGATGAAATGATTGAAATGATTTATAAAAATCCAGAAATTATAACAGATAAGGACTTGCCAACTGCTCTTGACCGTATGGATAAGGAACTTGACCAAATGGAGCTTGAAGCAGAATCAATGAAAAGTATACATGGCTTTAACCCTATTGAATTTGTTAAAAGATATAGAATAATTATTCAACTGCTGCGAAGTGGCAGTATGGAAAACGTTTATAAGGCATTTGAGCAGAACTATGCAATCCACCAAGTGCTAAACAATCGTGACGGAGGAAACAAAAAACTGTTAACAATTGCCTTAGGTATGGATTTAAATAGTGGTTGGGAGGACAGTGTTCCAAAAACTTGGGAAGAACAAAATGCCGAACTTGCTTTGCTTTCAAAAAACCATCCTGTTTTGCCCTTTCTTCCAATAGACCCAAGAAGAGAAAATCTCTATGAGGTATTTATTGAGGCATTTGACCAAAATAATCCACAGTTTTTTGGAGTAAAATGCTATCCTGCACTCGGTTATTTGCCTTCTGATATTCGTTTAATGCCCATATTTAAAATGTGTGCAGAAAAGAATATACCAGTTATGACACATTGTGGGGGAGAAATAGTATCTACATTTGAAAATCCTATTTATGCCAATCGACTAGGTGAACAGGTTGAAATTAAAGATTACGAAAGAAAGCATCGTGCTAGAAAACTTAACGAGCCGAAAGAATGGGAATACGTTCTGAATGAGTATAGAAATTTAAGACTTTGTTTAGGACACTATGGAGGTGGTGCAGCTTGGGAAAACGACCCTGCTACCTCACATCGAATAACTGAAATTTTTGAAATGATGGCTAAATATGATAATCTATACGCTGATTTTTCATTTAATCTTGAGTCACATACTGCGATAAAAAATTTTAAGAAAAAATTAGATAAAGACGATGTGAACGGCAATCTTATGAAAGAAAGGTCATTATTTGGCACGGACTTCTGGGTGATACTTCCTCTTTCGGATTTATTCAAAGATCAACAAAACTTTGTAGAGGAAACAAAAGGTTTACTAAATGATCTATTAAAAACAAACGTGCTAAATTATTTAAAACTTTCATACGAAACGGTTAATGCTAACTCCTAGGTTCGTGTGGACATGAACCGATTCAAAAGTTCGTATTCAACTGCTGGGTTCGAGTCCTCACGAACCAATTCAAAAGTTGCATCGTGCAACGTTTCAATTAAACCTTTGGTGCATGCCGACCTTCGACGTTGAGAAAAGACACTGAGACTGAATAAAAGTGAGGTAAAAATAAACTAGATTATGCTCACCATTGCAGCGTTTCGTTTTCTCGCAACTACTCGTACATTGCGATAGCGCTACTTTTTTTTCTAAAAAAACCGCCTTTGCCATGGCTTTTCGCTACCATGGTAAAAAAAACTTTTTAGTAATCTTGATTTATTTATTTTTGGCGGTATTAAAAATTCCTCTGTTAGCCACAGCTCATATTAATTTTGCGTCTTTCTTTGTAGTACATTCATCCGTTTTGTGTGGTATTGGTAATGGGATTTTGTGCCATAGGAGATTGGGATTGTGTTGCGCTTAGAGACAATACCAAAGACTGTAAAACCCATCCATAATCACAACATAAAATGAAAAAGATAATTAGTACCTCGTTTATTCTGTTCTTGTTTTTTTGCCCCTCTTACGGTCAAAAAATTAAAAAAATGGAGAAACCTGATTCAGTTACAACTGAGTCTACCTTCAAACTAATGCCGAGCAGTGTTTTTATTCCGATAAAGGTAAATCAAACTTATTTGAAAACTCTTGTTGACAATGCGACGCCAACGAGTCAGCAAATTATCGATAACAGTAGTGCCCAGGAGTTAAATATTAGTATCAATATCATAGATAAAGAAACGAAGTTTAATGGGACCAATATCACACATTTTGCAAGGTTAACAGGAGGTAACGGCTATATTAAAAAAAGAACCTGTTGGAGTAACTCGTTAGGCAATGGATGCTCTCCTTGGGCCAGACTAGATTGCAACGATATTAGTGGTAATGCTTCTATTTCAATACAGGCATCGCTCAATTCGGACTTTACCATAACCTCAACTAGCAAATTAAAGACAGAAATAGATAATGTAGAATGTGCTCAGATTAATGTAACCGGCATATTGAGAACTTTTGGTTGGAACGATTTTGAACAAGAAGTTACTCAGAATATTAACTCTGAACTAAACAAGATTGGTATAAAGAAACAGGTTACCGAAATTTGGAAGAAAGTTCAAGTTCCTTACAAGGTTAGTGATGATTTCTATTTGTTGATCAAACCCAAAGAAATACTGTACAAAGACCTCTTTTTTGAGAATGGCTATGCAAAAACAGGAATTGGTTTAAACTTCTATGCAACAACAGGAAATTCTGCTGATTCAGCGAAATGGAAAATCAATATACCACTGCCCAACTTGGTCAAAAATCCAACTAATAAAAACAATAACATTGAACTAAATCTGCCTATTAACCTACCCTACACCATGTTAGACAAAACAGCCAAAGAAAAATTAATTGGAGAAACTATAGAAGTAAAAAAGAAGAATGGCAAGAAAAAAAAATATGCTACTATTTTAGATGTAGAGATTTATGGTAGCAAGGAAACGGACTACGATATTGTTCTTGGGTTCAAAACCAAAATCTATCGAACTATTTTTAAAAGAGAAATAGTACCTATTTTTCTCCATGCGAAACTGGGTTATGATACTATGCAAAAAAAACTTTATGTTACATCCTACAAACTAGATTCAAAAACCGAAAGCGGATTATTTAACATTTCAGTACAAGCCCTTGCGAATAAGATTGTTTACACTAACGTACTCACAAAACTTCAGTTCGAGGTAGGAAAAGCGATTGAAGAACAAAAGAAAATTGCAAACAAATTATTAAAGGATAAAATTGAGATTACAAAAGGGGTTAAATTATCTGGTGTGGTAAATACATTGGAAATAAAAGCCCTCATACCACAACCCGATCGCATATTCTGTTTATTTTCTTTGAAAGGAAATGCAAATGTTGAAGTATTAGAGATAAAATAATAGCACCATAGGTAAACAGTCTCCATTAAAATTAGAGGCACAACATATACTAAAATATTAACTACATGAAACGATTGAGCTTTGCCCTATTGGTCCTTGTGAATTTCTATTTTGCAATGGCACGCACTAGTACTGTTTCGAACATAGTTGCTTTACAATCAGCCGTTAATGCCTCGTATGCAGGAGACACGATACTACTTGCCGATGGTACGTATCAAAACAATTCAATCCGTATTGCAACAAGCAATATAACGGTAATGGCTGCAACTCCGGGCGGTGTTTATTTAAATGGAACCAATGAAATTGTCATTACAGGAAATTATGTAACGTTTGGCGGCTTCCAATTTACTGCCGGAAGCATTCAGGGAATAGTGATTTCCGTAGAAGGAAATAATGATGTATTGACTCACCTAAATTTTAATGGATATTCAGCTCAAAAATACATCACTCTAAAAGGACAATATGACCAAGTAACGTACTGTAATTTTGAAAACAAGCCAACTTCCGCTCCTATTGGTAACCTAATTCATATAGCAACCCGAGCAGATGAAACTCCCACCTACGCACTAATACGTTATTGCTCATTTCAACATATACCAGGGGCAGGTGGAGACAATGGAAATGAATGTATTCGTATTACCAATGGAACACCATCAACATATAAAGCACGTGCGGTTATTGAACATTGCTTTTTTAGCAATACAGGAGCTGGAGATAGCGAAGTTATTTCGGTGAAAAGTGAAGAAAATGTAATCCGTTATAACACCATGGTAAATAACTTAGATGGTAATTTCTGTTTTCGAAATGGGAATAACAATAGTGCTTACAGCAATTTCTTTATTAATTCTGGGGGTATTAGGATTAAGCAAGCCAACGATATTTATTGCTATAACAACTATTTTGAAAACTGCGGAAATGGCACTGTAACTGCCCCTGTAAAATATGTTTTTGTTACAGGATCACTAGTTAATCTTAATTTTATTCACAACACATTTGTGGGGGGTTCACCAATTGTGCTTGATTCAAGTTCCTCTTTAAATACCTGGGCAAACAATATTTTTAAGAATACTTCGGGTAACTTATTTACGGGTTCTGTTGCCGGGATAACTTTTGTGGGAAATCTGTATGAGGGCACACTTGGGGTTCCTATCTCGACAGGAATGCAGAATACAAACCCACAGTTGATACTAAATGCAAATAGCTATTATGGCTTATCTGCAACAAGTCCCGCTATTAATAATTCCAGTGCAGCTTATCCTACTTTACTAAATATACCTGATATTGACGATGACCCCACTATTTTGTTTGATATTGAGGGGCAACTAAGACCCACTTCGCGGGATATAAAAGACATCGGCTGTGATGAATTTTCTAACGATATGAGCACTAAGCATCCACTAGTATTATGCGATGTAGGTCCATCCTATCTATGCCCAAATTCTTCGTCCAGTAAGGTATTAAAAACAGATGATGATCTTATTATAGTTTATCCAAATCCAAGTAACGGAATATTCACTGTAAAAACATCGTTAACTATTTCAGAACTAACCATTATAAATACCTTAGGCGAAACTCGTTATTCCGTTTCAAATATTAATCAGAAACATCCTCTCGAGATAAACCTGACGACAGAATCTAAAGGAGTTTATAGTATACAACTCAGGGATGAACATAAACATCTGTTTACTAAGAAAATAATTCTAAAATAACGTACGTGTAGCTGCAAATGAAACATCGTTCCTAATCAATTTACCCGCCTCACCCTATTCGTTTTTTAGGAAAACCCTTATAATCGAAAGCTTCACGCCTATCTGAGCATGGCTAATTCCCATTCCTCAAAAATATCCGTTGTATTTATAATAAGGTTTTTGTAGATTTGGTCACACCAAAAATAACAAAGACTACTTTTTTGCTTTTTACATCGCTTCAACTACATTTTATTGGGTTTAACTCATGGAATGGATACTTACCAGAAAGCGATTACGTACCTTGCCGTGACAGCAAGACCAGCGTATAACGGAAATAAAAAGTGTAATTGAGCCTTCAAAATAATTGGTGCAGCAGTTTAAATAGATGTAAAACAATGAAATTAATAAACAGGCTCTATTCTATTTTTCTATCTAATTACGCCAAAGAGCGAATTGAAAAAACAATACTGTATGTAGCGTTAGCTGGGTTTTTCATCCACCTAATTTTACTTTACCTATGTAAGTTCGGTTTTATACAGTTAGATTCAGATTTATTTAAAAATCCGATATCCGCCATTTATACTCCATTCTCATTTATACTTATTTACGAGGTGTACTTACTGATATACTATCTACCCAAGTCATTTACCACTTACATCACTAAGCAATACGAAATTATTACCCTCATTATCATCCGGAAATTATTCAAAGATTTATCTTCTATTGAACTTACGTCTAATTGGTTTGAAGTAAAAGGGGATTTGCAATTCACCTATGATATTCTGGCATCCATCATATTGTTTTATCTTATTTTTCTGTTTTACAGCCACGGTACTCGAAAACTACAGTTGGAAAATGAAACTAAACCGCTATTTCGAGGATTCATTCACAGCAAGAAAGTAATTGCCGTTTTTTTAGTTCCCATATTTTTTAGTATGGCGTTGTTTACCCTTCTTAACTGGACTTCAGACGTTACGTTTGGATCTCATCAATTGCCGAGTTTTGAAAAAATTAACAATTTGTTTTTTGAAGAATTTTTTACTGTTCTTATTCTAGTGGATGTCGTTCTTCTACTTATATCCTTCTTTTATACCGATAAATTTCATAAAATAATCAGGAATTCTGGCTTCGTAGTTTCAACGATATTGATTCGAATGTCATTCGGCGTGAGTGGATTGATAAGTACCGTCTTAATTTTAGTCGCGGTTCTTTTTGGACTAGCCATAATCATAATCCATAATAAATACGAGCAAAACGAATTACCATTTGAGTAGCCTAGTTGCAAGCAAGTTTTCGCTCGCAACGTTAGCTAAGCGTATTCTCCAAGGTTCGTGCTTCCCTCCTAGCCTTGTATACTTAGTCTAGAGAGAAACTATCTAACACGACGATTACTTCATTACGGCGATTGCTCGTTTCGTATGGCGCATTGTACCCTAAAAAGTAAAATTGATTGGTATGGGCAATATTTTGAGCTTGGAGTCCTTCCACCAATTGTTTTTTGTATTGCGCTATTTTATCCTGATTGGCCCATCCTCCAAAGGTGATTGCCGCTACTATTTTTGCAGGCTCTTCTTTGAACTGAATCTGATTATCATTTGGTTTTGGGAGATTATTTTCATTGTCTTTGGGCACCATAAACATCATCGTCATAGAATCATCTAAGGTCATAGCTACGGGAGAAGTCATGGCTATTTTCTCGTTGCTTGCGTTACCCCCAAAAATATAACCTGCCAATATAGAAAATCCCTGTCCCGATACTTTACTGTAGTCGTTAGAGGATAGCTTCACGGAAGTAAATAAACGGGATTCATATTGGCGAATCTCAAACCCTTCATACGTCTTTATAACGGTGTAGGGATAGGTTTCAATGTCTTGCTGGCTTTTTCTAGCATATAATTGTATGATCACAAAAACAAGTATTAGTGTAACAGATAGCGCTAAAAGTAATTTCATAAAGGTATGGTCTTATAGCATAACACCTCAAATCCGTTTTTGATTTAAACACCCAATTGGTGTTCTTAAAAAGTGACAGATCTTATTAGCTTTTATGGTGTATACGCATGAGCCGCTATTACCAAAATAGGTAGTTCCTTATCACTTCAATCCATGGACAATGAACATACCGGAGAGAGTATAGGAATACGTTAGAAAGTGAATCTTGGCCAGGCTACGTAAAAACAGAGAACCGTTTCACTTCTCAGAGCGGGCTAATAAGCATAGTTTTGTTCTCTTTCCAGGTATTCAATCTTTGATTTCTAAAGCCGAACGAAATTAGTAAGGTGATAACTTGCAAAAACGTTTTGGGTTTCTAATTGCTAGTTAACGTTGGCAACATTCAGCCCTTCCCTCCTGCGCATTATACGTTGGACTAATAAAGGGAATGCCCCATCCCGCAGAACGTATGATCACCACAACACCAATCGCTACCATAAGCTTGGGCGTCCATTTATTGAAATTCCGAATAAAACCTTGTTTTCCAAATCTGGGCAAGTATGCTATTACCCATAACATTGGCATGGTACCTAGTCCAAAAATAACCATATAAACCGCAGATTGCCAGAAAGTTGCTGTGTTTAGAGAAAGTATCGCTGCACCAAAAGAAAGTCCGCAAGGTAAAAGTCCATTTAAAATACCCAAAAACAGACTACCTGTTCTTGCTGCATGTAAAGTATTCATTTGACTAGATACCGCCTGCGTCAGTTTGGCAAAGGTCATTTGCACTAAGGGTACATGCGCTTTCAGGCCAAAAACAATCAAAAAAACTCCACTTAAAAATGCTATATATTGCTGCAATTCAAATAGATACAAGGGCGAAACTGCCAAGCGAAACACAAATGCTAATGCACTATATCCGATCCATCTACCCACGTGATGTACCACCAAATTGAATAGCGAATACCCGCGAGCACCCAATCCTAACATCAACGGACCACACATGGCGGCACAATGAAAACTACCCAATAATCCCAACAAAAATGCAGACCACATCATCGCACAAACGCTTGCTTTTTAAAGAAGGAATTATCATTTACCACCCCTTCCATTTCGATCATCCAGTTTCCCTCTTTCAAGATGTGGGTAAGGAGAAATGATTGGCGATGAACTGCATCACGCGAAGAGCTCATTTCCCTGAAATCTGCTTTACTATCCGAAAGACATATCAGTCTATATGCCAGAACATATCCCGCGCTATCAAAGCGTATGTCCAACTGATTTCCATCTAACGAAACAAACACAGCACTGGCAACGCGCTCCTTGTCCATTCGGGAGGCATACATCTCACCCTGCTCGTAGTAGTCTTCTTCATACAAAGCTTCTCGTGCGCCTATCATTTTGACGCCCATACTCACAATGGAGAGTACAAATACCACCATGACCCCTATTACGAGTCTAGACCAATCTAATCTCATTGCCTTACGGGAGCTAGAAAACTAGTGTTTATCCTATTGATTATCTCCCCATTTACATACACATCCAATTGCATGGGTACATCATTTTCATGAATAGCTCGTTGTTCCATGGTAATCATTATTACTTTTTTTTCTTCTTGATTTAGCTGTAAAATAGAATCCTGATCGGTAAGAAAAAGCTGGGCATTTGTACCCGAATTTGAAGGCCTCAGTTGCACTCCAAAGGTCTTATCCTCAAACGTTTTATTTACTAACTCAAGCGTGTACATATTGGTTATTTTGCCATCTTCATTTTCAGAATACGTACTGCCGGGTATTCTAAAGACATGAGCTTCTACACTTTTACGCGTGGCCAAAATAGCAACCGAAACACCAACTAACAAAAACATCACCACGGAGTAAGCAATGATTCGGGGAGATAACCTAAAGCCTATATTCTGGTCAATATTATTCTTGGAATCTACACGAATGAGTCCTACCGCGCGATTAATTTTTTTCATAACACCATCGCAGGCATCTATACACATCGTGCAGTTGATGCACTCCAGTTGTGTACCGTTTCGAATATCAATACCTGTGGGACATACATCTACACATAAGCCGCAATCTACACAGTCGCCGAGCTCATCGTGGATTTTCGTCTTTTTCAATTTACGTCTAGGTTCACCCCGAACATCATCATAGGCTACCACCATACTGTTAGGGTCGAGCATTACTCCTTGAAGCCTACCGTATGGGCAGGCCATAATGCACACCAGCTCACGCATCTTGGCAAATACCAAATAAAAAACAAAAGAAAATCCCACCAAACTTATCAAGGTTACATAGTTCTCTGAAAAGGGTCCTGTAATTTTAGCCCACAACACTTCGTATCCTATGATATAGGCTAAAAAAGTATGTGAAATGAGTAGCGATACACCATAAAACAAACTATGCTTGATTGTTTTTTTGCTTATTTTTTCAATATTCCACGGCATAGAGTCTAGTTTTTTTTGCTGAACAGAATTACCTTCGATAGCATTTTCGAGCCTGCGAAATACCATTTCCATAAAAATCGTTTGAGGACAAGCCCAACCACACCATACTCTGCCAAATATGACGGTAAAAAGAACGATAAACAATAAGAAAGTGAGCGTTAAAAAAACAAAGACATGAAAGTCTTGCGGCCAAAACGGTTGTCCAAAAATGACGAACTTACGCTCTAGCACATTGAGCAGCAGGAGCGGATAACCATTTATTTTGATAAACGGTGCTGCAAAAAAGAGGAGCAACAAGAACCAACTAAAATAGGATCTATACGCGTAAAACTTCCCTTTGATAATTTTAGGATAAATCCATTCCCGCTTCCCTTCTTTGCTTTGATGGGCGACGTGATCTCTAAAGCTATCTGAACTCTCATTTTTATGCATATATTAGCGGCGTAGCGCTTTGGTCATTGCGATGGTGCTGTCTTTTTTGACACTAATTTCCGGTACCCACTTGTCACCTTCTGGTGCTTTTGCTCCTGGCGGATTTGTCCCACGTAAGGTTATGATATAGGAAATAACTTGCTGTATTTTTTTAGGACTAAGGTCATCACCCCAAGCCCGCATTCCTTTTTCGATTACTCCATATTTTATGGTTTTAAAAATCGCCTTCGTTTCACCTCCATTTTTCCAATACTCATCGCTAAGATTGGGACCCGTATTGCCTTTGCCGCCCTCATCGTGGCATACTTTACAATTCTGTATATACACCATTTTTCCTGCCTCAATATCGGAAATTTCAACAGACTCTACCACATTATTCTCGTCAATCGTTTGATCCTCGCTAACTAAATTAGCCAACTGCTTCACTTCTGCGGCTTGCACTTCTGCGATGTACTCATCTTCTTGTGTATAGCCATAATCAGTGACATTAAAACGCACAAAATAGATGGCTGCAATAACAATACATCCGTAAAACAAAAACATAAACCACGGTGGCGGTGGGTTATCTAATTCGTAGATACCGTCATGAGGCTCATTGATAAGCGTATCTGTATCCGTTCCAACTGGTTTTAATTGAAATACTTTTTCCCAACTACTGCGACTGTCCCACAACTTAGTCTCTTCGGTTTCGTTTTTGTTTAAAACAAAGCGCTTCAGCTCTTTAGATACGAGGTAGAGCATAACCGTAATCAGGAGTAATAATCCTAACACGATATAAAAAATCCATAATAAAGAATTAGAAAATCCACTTGTTGTTACTTCC
Source organism: Chitinophaga pinensis (assembly GCA_945889315.1). Lineage (GTDB taxonomy): Bacteria > Bacteroidota > Bacteroidia > NS11-12g > UBA9320 > UBA9320. Next base: position 2,716 of record CAMDBP010000003.1, on the reverse strand, counting down.
GCAGCTTGCCCATAGCTATAGGTAGTTGACCATATTCCTGTGATTAAAAAAGGGAGTTTATACTTCATGATCTTGATTATTTGATGTTTCTAAAGGTAAATTTGCTAATGCTGCGAGTTGTTCTTTGCTTACTGAAAACAGATAAATAAAGACAGAAATAAATACACCTAAAAAAAGCAGAAGGGCAATTATCAGATATATTTCTGCTCCTTCTACGTAGCCTATCATCTTTCCCATCATTTTAGTTTGTTGTTGTTTGTTTTACGTTAATATCTCTGCCTAGCTTGTGTAAGTAGGCGATAACTGCTATTATTTCTTTCTCTCTGGATACTTTAATACCTTTTGCTTTCAGTAAATATGTTGCTATCTGCTGAGCTTGTTCGTCTAAATCCGACTTAGCCATTTTCTCGTAACCTTGCTCATAGGGCACTCCTAACTTGCGCATTACCGTAATTTTATCGGCAATCTTGCTGTAGTCACCATCCTCTTCAATAAGCCATGGATAAGCAGGCATGATAGAACCCGGCGAGGTACTTCTCGGGTCTTTCATATGGCGATAATGCCACTCAGCATCTTTATACATTTTACTGGAGGTATTGCCTGCTCTCGCCAAATCAGGCCCTGTGCGTTTACTACCCCATAAAAAAGGATGGTCGTACACATTTTCACCCGCTTTAGAGTAATCACCATAGCGCACAGTTTCGGAACGAAAAGGACGAACTTGCTGCGAGTGGCAATTGTTACACCCTTCACGTATGTAAATATCTCTTCCTTCAAGTTCTAAGGGAGAATAAGGCACCACACTGGGTATTGTTTTTACATTGCTTTCTACTAAAAATGTTGGTATAAACTCTACCACTCCGCCAATTGCCACTGCGATAAATGAAAAAATAAGCAGTTGTGTAGGGCGTCTTTCAATCCAGCGGTGCCAATAGGCTACCTGTACTTCTCCGGGTTCTTCTTTTACGAGCGGGTACGCTTCTGCTGCTTCGTTAGGAACTAATTTCCCTGATTTAGCAGTTTTCCAAAGATTCCAAACCATTAAGCAAGCTCCGGTTAAGTATAACAAACCACCAAAAGCACGCAGCATGTGCATAGGCAATACTTGCAACGTAGTTTCTAAAAAGTTAGGATAGCGCAGCATACCGTCGGCGGTAAATTCCTTCCACATGAGTCCTTGGGTAAAACCACTGAAATACATAGGAATAGCATAAAAAAGTATACCCATTGTAGCTAGCCAAAAATGCACATTGATGGCTTTTTTAGAGTAGATGTTGGTTTCGTAAATACGCGGAACGATGTAATATAAAATGGCGAATGTTAATAGTCCATTCCATCCCAATGCTCCTATGTGCACGTGGGCTACAATCCAGTCGGTAAAGTGAGCGATGGCATTTACATTTTTAAGTGACAACATAGGGCCTTCAAAAGTGGCCATACCGTAAGCGGTTAACCCTACCACCATAAACTTAAGAATAGCGTCATCGCGTACCTTGTCCCACGCCCCACGAAGCGTTAATAAACCATTTAGCATACCACCCCAAGAAGGCGCAATAAGCATAATACTAAATACTACACCTAGGTTTTGTGCCCAACCGGGCAAACTGGTGTACAACAAGTGGTGAGGACCCGCCCAGATATACAAGAAAATCAGTGACCAAAAGTGAAGTATAGATAGTTTGTAAGAATAGATGGGCCTGTTTGCCATTTTGGGCATGAAGTAGTACATCAATCCTAAAAAAGGTGTCGTCAAGAAAAATGCCACCGCATTATGACCATACCACCACTGTACGAGTGCATCTTGTACCCCTGCAAAGGCGGAATACGACTTAAAAAATCCGATAGGCAAAGCAAAGCTATTCACAATATGAAGCATAGCTACCGTTACGAATGTGGCGATATAAAACCAAATCGCTACGTAAAGATGTTTCTCTCGTCGTTTGTAAATAGTACCGAACATATTCCAGCCGAAAACAACCCAAATAAGTGCAATAGCAATATCTATAGGCCATTCTAACTCTGCATACTCTTTGGATGTAGTAATACCAAGTGGCAACGTAATTGCAGCGGATACGATGATAAGTTGCCAACCCCAAAAATGGATTTTACTCAGGGTATCGCTGTACATTCTTGTTTTCATTAACCGTTGTAAAGAATAGTAAACTCCCATAAAAATGGCATTTCCTACAAAAGCAAAAATGATTGCATTGGTATGCAGCGGGCGTAACCTGCCAAAAGAGATATATCGGGTATTAAAATTAAGATATGGTTCGAACAATTGCGAAGCAATGATTACCCCCACGAGCATACCTACAACACCCCATATTGCGGTGGCTACCGCAAAATTCCGGACAATTTTATTGTCATAACTAAAGGTTTCTTTTTGCATTTTATTTCGATTTTTTGGTTTTTGGTTTTTTCAGGTCCAACACACGCATGGCTGGAGATTCTAGGTCGTCAAACTGGCCGCTTTTCATCGCTCTAAAAAAAGCGTACAAAAAACCAAGTGCTAAAATGAGACTTAAAGAGATAAGGATGGCGAGTATCTTCATTTAGATCAGATTTAGTTTTTGGGATTTAAGGCGCACTAAGACCGTCACTAAAAGGACTACACTTATAGAGCTTAGAGGCATTAGTATCGCTGCTATAACAGGCGTAAGCAAGCCTAAAATGGCAAAGCCAACACCGGTGACATTATACATCAATGAGAACAGAA
>CAMDBP010000002.1 GCA_945889315.1 Chitinophaga pinensis | reverse complement strand
ACAAACATAATGCAGTAATTCAACTTGTTTAAGATTCGTATCTTTATACGGCAATAATTCATATTAGTTGAGAAGCCATAGTCCCTTGTATATCCTACAGCGCATTCTTGTTTAGGTATTTAGGTACATTTATTCAACTTGGTTAGACAATAAAAGTCACATATTTGAGAGCTTATTAAAATTTTGCGGGCTAATTATGGGCTAATCACAAATAAATTCAAACTATATTCGTAACAATTACAACGTAACCAAGGAATCTTGAGGAGTATTAAATCAAACTTGTTTCGATATAGTTATAGCACATTGAAAGTGTTTTTTAATTTGCTGTTAATATCATTTTTGCTACTGATTTCAATTGAGATTCAAGCGCAAAATCAACAGATCATCGTTTCTAAAAATGCGTTTAGTGTATTAAATAAAAAAGATAATTCCTTTAGTGTATTTGATGATTCAACGCATTATTGGAAGATAAAATCAAATGGAACGAAGTGGGAAAAGCATAATCTTGTTTTTCAATCTAATGAACGCAGTTTCAAGGGGTTTAAAAGAGAATACACGCCACTAGGCCTAACGAATGGAAGGATACTGTTCTGTAATAAGGGAGTTGGTACGGTTTATGAATTATTAAACGATACGATTCGTCGGATTGATCGGTCTTTTGATCACCGGAATCAATATTACTCAACCCTATTCGATTATAAAAATGTAGTCTACGCTTTTGGTGGATATGGTCTGTTCGAAACAAAAAATTTATTTGTATCGTATCATTATCAGTTTAATGAGTGGAAGGAAGTAATTTCAGATAGGGCTATTGAACCTAGAATGAGTCATGATTATCAGCTGGGGGAGAACTCGATCTATATATTTGGAGGATATAATAAAAATAACGCAGATGTATCCATAGAATACAAGGATTGTTGGGAATACAAATTTTCGGATAGAAAATGGGTCAAGCTTGGAAAATTAAATGTGGAATTTGATAATCCTGTTGAAAAGCCGGATTATGGAGATTGTCACTTGGTATTCATGGAGCCTTTTATATTAAGACTGGATTTCAAAGAAAATAAGTTAATCAAGTATGCAGATCCAAACTCATATTCGACAACTAAAGCCCAGCTTGACACTTCGGGAAACCATATCTTACTGCAATATAATTATGACGGCAGCAGCTTGACACCTGAGCATAAGCGAGATACACGTCTGGTGTTATCATACCAAAAAACCAAAGATATATTGACGAATAAAATAAGTGAAGGACAACTTTACACACCTTCATTCACCTATATCAACTACCTCGTGGTAGTTGTCTTTTTTGTAGTTGGAGGTGTTTTCTTGGTCTATCGAACAAGTAAGCAAACTAAAAAGGTTAAGCAACTTCAGAACAGTCAAAAAATTTGTGCAGAAAAGGGATTATTTTACATTAATAACAGACCTCTGGAAGATTACTTTGAAGGTTTTGCATTAACCTTACTATTGGAATTTTTATCTAGGCCAGAAGAGTATCTTAGTTTACAGGAGCTTGATGATTTGTGTAACCCCGACCAAAAAGCAAGTTCAGTGTCTATTAAAAAACGCAGGGAGCAAGCCTTACGAACCATTAAAGAAAAACTAGCAATAAGCTTTGATGCCGATCCTAAGGTAATATTTATAGAGCAAAGAGACGCGGAGGATAAACGCATAAAAAACATAAAGCTAAATACCTTAGAACTACTCTTTAGTGCGTAATTACTTTTTTATGATTTCAGGTGTTTGGAAGATTGTAAGGTGATATACATTCAGGTACTAAAATCACATACGTAAACTGCGTATCTAGAGTAAAAAAAAGACAAGCATGTACCTTACTCACTTGAGTAGGATTTAAAACTTAAAATGAGTAGGCGGAAGGACGTGAAAGATAGGCCTTAGTTCATATTCCCGATTATAGAAACGGCGCTAGTGGCTTTGTCTCGGAATGGCCAAGAACCCTGATAAACATAAAAAGCGAGGTAAAGCAAAATAATGATGCAAGCCAGAACATAGAGCACGAATTCAAGCTTCCGGATAGTGTCGGAATGACTCAGAGTCCACATTTTGATGAATACAATAAGCTTTTTCATTACGATTTTTGATAATCTCATTCAATGATAAAAACACTTTACCTCTTTAGTAAAAAAAATACGGGAATTCGCATTTTCGTGCATTTTATGCTGAGCTGCAAAGTGGATAGAACGTGGTTTAGAAGTTGTTTTCCTGCGGGTCAAGATTCCAACATAATCCAAATTCATCAATTAGTTCGCTGTGCTGCACAGAAGCATTGTAAATACCTTCAGTACTAACTAAATTGTTCTCTGTATATGTTTGATATTGTAGAATTAAGTCATTCAAATGGGTAACCAGATGTGCTTTACAGATAGCATCTATGTTTTTAATCAGTTTTGCGTGCTCTGCAATGCGTGGCGAATAGAAATCTCTAGCTTGTAATTCAACAATAATCTGAACGATAAATTCCGCTTTATAATTCTTCCATTCACATAGAATGTCTAAAAGTGTTGTTGGATCGATGAGGTGAAGGTTTTCCTTTTTTAGTTGCTTCATGACGAGCACAATTCTAGATCAGGTCTGAACAAATTTTAAATAATTTACACGAAATTATAGTTTCTCGTGATTTTTGATTGGAGTGCCCTTTTTATGCATAAATGCGACATAAGGGATCGCATGGCGTTCGGAAAACGTAGATTTTAAACAGCACTAACGGTTTAGTTGCGTATATACAGAGAATTGCCGCTTTGGCTCACTTTGTATGTTTTTAAGTTACAGCGAGCAGGACCTGAAAGTACACTGCCATTAAATAAAAATGTAGAAGCGCAGCACGATATAAAACCAGTATCTGACTCGGTACCACAACGCAATTGGAGCGTTTTAGGATTCAATTGTATCTGCGAGCATTCTCGCTCAGACTCATAGGTACATGTCCTTTCTATTGCGTAATAGAGATCATCGTAGTTATGTATCAAATAGATTCCTTTGTTGCCTTGATTGATAACGATGTACTCTCCTAAGTTACGAAGATTATAGTATTCGGGTAACTCCATGTTTATGGTACTATTTACGGAGGCATCTGGCACAAAACAATCTCCAGCATACGGGTTTTCATCTTTGCAAGATGGCAAGGTAAAGGAGAATAGAAGTAGAACTAAGAGAACTTTTTTCATTTCTCGTAGGTATAAAATCCTTTTCCTGTTTTTCTACCAAAGTATCCTGCTTGTACTATCTTTTGCTGAATTCGATTGGGTCTAAACTTAGGATCGTAATTAAATAGCTCGTACATAGATTGGGTAACAGAAAGATTAGTTTCTACACCTATAAGATCCATCAGCTCAAAAGGACCCATTTTAAAACCACTAGCACGCACCAGATCATCTATTACCTCGTAGCTGGCTACATTTTCTTCTGCTAGTTTGAGACCCTCTACATAAAAATGTCGGGCTACTCTATTCACGATAAAACCGGGAGCATCCTTGGCAACAATACAGGTTTTGTGGACACTCGTTACGTAGTCTTTTGCAATTTTCAATACTTCGGGTGAGGTTTGTTCTGCACTTATTACCTCTACTAATTTCATGATATGTGCAGGATTAAAGTAGTGTATGCCAACGACTTGCGTTGGATACGCAAAGTTAGCTGCAATTTGTGTTAGCGGAATAGATGAAGTATTTGATGCATAAACAGTAGTAGGTCCATTTATTTCTGCTAATTGGGAAAGGACACTCACTTTTACCTCCAATTTTTCGACAATAGCCTCTATAATCAGATCTACGTTTACATCGGTAATTCTGTTGGAGTAGTGTAAATTGGCATGTGTTGCAGCAACGCTTTCTGCATTTATTTTACCCAGCTCGAGCGCTTTTGAAAGATTAGCGGCGATGCTTGCTTTTGCAGTTTGTAATACGTCATTGTTAATTTCAAAAAGCACTACTTGATGTCCTGCAGATGCAGATACTTGTGCTATACCGCGACCCATTACTCCAGCGCCTATTATTCCTACTTTCATTGCTGCTAATATCTTGGTTTTATTGGTATAAATCAAATAGTGTGGATGAAACCATAGGAATTAAAACCTTTGAATATGATTCAAGTAACTTAGATTTCTACTTTCGCCTGTATCCACTGGGTATATTGAAAGGGAAAGTGGTTACGGTGTTGTCACTTATGGTTTGGAAGTTAAGTACTACTTTCAGATTTTGAGTTTTCTGCTGTACAGCCAAGTTTACTAAGGTGGGCACAAGAGTATTATTCAAAATTTGATATGCATCATATTGAATAACAGCATTTTGAGTAGTGTCTTGCGTCGTCAATACAGATTGGTGGGTTCTGTTTTTTTCATTTATGGTAAGACGACTAATTGCAATGCCATCGGTACCGATTAGTTGTTTGACTTCCGACTGATAACGGTATTTATCGGATTGAAATACCGCATTGCCCAGTAGAAGATTTTGAACTTGTGATAATGTTGCTTTATAGCCTAGGTACTGATAAAGGTAATTATTATCGTATGCCATATATTCTTGATTCAACGAATTAATCATAAAGAAACTATCCTTTGTAATAAGCACGGTTGCTCCTATGCCAAACATACTCACTTTAGCCCAAAGTAAACTGTCTTTTTTCATTTTCAGGTGCAAGGCTAAATTGGTATTATTTCCATCCATTACCAACGTAGCTTTACCTCTAGCTTCAAAATAATTTTGGTTATATTGATTTTCCCAAAATTTTTGAATGCTTTCAGCAGTTTGATTAGGCATCGTGTCTGCTACTATTTTGGCTGATTTGCACCCAGAGGTAATACCAAAAAAGGTAAGTATTAATAGGGTTGTTAGATTATTTGACATTAAGAAGGTCTAGTTTAGCTTGCATTTCATTGGCCATAGTTTGATTACCCATTTCCAAAAATATTTCTTTTGCGTGGCGATAGTATTCCGGGTTTGTGGAATCTACTTCCATACACTGGTCTAATAATTTGAGTGCTGATTGGTACTCTTTTTTAACGAAGAATATCCTAGCTTTGGTATCCAAGAAAAATGGATTCTTAGGTTCTAATTTTAAAGCAATTTCGATAAGTGAGTCTGCTTTAGTTAACTTTTCTTTTCGAATGGCTAAACTGTAAGCGTAATTATTTAGTACCACGCCGTTATTTGGGCTTATACTCAGAATATTATCAAAAGTTTGGTCAGACTTTATGTAATTATGTAATTTCTGATACGCCGATGATTGACAGAGTAATAGATCTATTTTTTCATTTTTATCTAATGCAATTTCTAAACCTTCTTCTGTAGTACTTATGGCTTGGTAATATTCTTGCTCATTGATCAAAGCGTAAGCAATTTGGACGTACAGTCGTGTCATATTGGGGAATAATTCAAGCGCTTTTTTAGCATCTTCAAGCTGAAATTCAGTATTGCCCATGCGTTCGTCAATGTTGATGAGCTTACTCCAAAGTTTATAATCACTAGGGTCTTTTTCAAGGGCTTTTAAGTTGTAATCGCGGGCGATGGAAAAGTTGCCCATGGTGCCTTCTATATCTGACTTTAAGATAAGTGGTTCTGGCGCGTTGGGATAAGTATTTAATAGAATATCAGACAGTTCTGTTGCTTCTTGTAGTTTAGAGGCGTCTGTTTTGATCACTAAAAAGTAGGTGCTGATGGCTTGCAGTTTTTGAACCAAATCGAGATCTTGGTGCTTGAAGGCTTCTTTTAGGTTTGCAAAAGCGAGCTTTTCATTCAGCATATCGTTGTATAGTTTAGATAATGCGTAATATGCTTTTCCGCTAGTTGGATCTATTCGCAGAATATCGTTTAACGTCTCAATGGCCTTTTCTGTTTTTCCTGCATTTTGATATGCTTCCGATAAGTACCCTTTGTATTGTATGTCATTCGGGAAATGTTCAGCAAGTTTTTCCATCTCCAAAACAGCTAATGCTGACTTTCCCATAGCTGAATAAACATATTCCAAACGGGTAGAAGATTTGGGCTCAATTCCAAACTTTTCTTGCATTTTTTTCAAGTAAACAACCGATTGATTATAGTTTTTTGCATTAAAATACTGTCCAGCAGCTTCGGTGTAGTTTTGCTGTTCATCGGGCTCCGAATTCACCATTTGGGCAAATACCGTAGCGCTTTCGGCGTATTTGCCGTACTTGCTGTAAAACTGTCCCAATTGTCCTGAATACCAATGATTGTAAGGACTTTGCGAAACGCATTTCTCAGCCCAATACAAAGCCTCGTTCGATTTATTGGCCTCATGATAAAGTTTGGCTAGCTGGTACATCGTAGCATGACTTTTAGGGTCAAGTACTATTGCTTCATGGTATAGTCTAAGCGCATTCTCTTTGTTGTTAAGTACCTTTTGCTTGTTGGCTTCGTAGTAAGCAGTTTCAAAAGCTACTTTTTGTTTGTAACCGTTATCTGAGGAGGCTTGTTTAGAAAAGGAAATGGATTTGCAACCTACGGTTGCAAGTAAGAAAAGAGCTAGAGCTATGTGTAACGTTTTAGTCAATACGTCGTGTGCTGAAATCGCCTATGCTTATTTCATTTGCTGTACCATCATACTCGGCCTTATTTCCAATCATAGAGTTGGTTAGCTGAGCATTTCGTATGGTGCTAAACGTTTGTATAATACTGTTGTCTATAGTGCTATTCTCTATGACTGTATTGTTGCCTATCGAAACATAAGGTCCAATTTTACTATTGATTAAAATTACATTTTCGCCAATAAAACATGGTTCTATGATCTCAGATCCATTGTTTACCATTGAGTCAGCAATTAATTTCTCCGTAGAATTTGCAAGAACGCGTTGGTTTGTATTAACGGTTGCGTTTTTATTTCCGCAATCCCACCATTCTATTACTTTTCCAGGAGTAAATTTAGCACCTTTATTTTTCAGGGTGTCCAAGGCATTCGTAAGTTGATATTCACCTTTTTCAGTGATATTATTGTCCAGCAGGTATTCTATTTCTGCTCTTAGCGCTTCTCCATTTTTAAAGTAATAAATACCGATAATGGCCAAATTAGATTGTGGATTTTCTGGCTTTTCCACAAAGTCTTCAATAATGCCATTAGCATTTAATTGTACCACGCCAAATGCACGAGGATCTTCTACTTCTTTTACCCATACAGTGCCGTCTACTGTTGCATCCAACACAAAGTCTGCTCTAAAAAGCGTATCGGCAAAAGCTACAATTACATTTCCGGTAAGTGCTTGCTTAGCCATATAAATAGCATGTGCAGTTCCTAGCGCTTCTTCCTGAATATTGATAGAGCCTTTAGCGCCTAGTTTAGCAGCAACTTCTAGCAGGTTTTTTTGAACCTCTTTACCAAAGAATTGTTCATTAGGCCCAATTACAAAGGCAATTTCTTCAAGTGGTTCGTTTACTACTTTTGCAATGTCTTCTACTAGACGTTGCACTATTGCCTTGCCTGCAACGGGTACTAGTGGTTTTGGAACAGTAAGTGTGTGTGGTCTTAGCCTACTGCCTATACCTGCCATTGGGATGATAATGTTCATGCTGTATTTTTATCTTTTTATATTCCTGTATGTCCGTAGCCACCAGATCCTCTTTCGGTTTCATCAAGGCTAACGGTAATTCTAAACGCTACTTGTTCGTATTTATTAACTACCATTTGAGCAATACGATCTCCATTATGTATGGTAAATGCTTCTTTTGACAGATTTATTAATGCTATTTTTACTTCACCACGGTAATCGGCATCTATGGTTCCTGGTGTATTTATTACGGTAATACCATGCTTGAAAGCCATTCCACTTCGAGGACGAATCATTGCTTCGTATCCTTCGGGCAAAGCCATATATAATCCTGTTCCTACCAAAACACGACCCATAGGTTCTATAACTATCGGGCCTTCAATAAAAGCCATTAAATCTACTCCGGCAGCTTGTTTCGTCTGATAGGTAGGTAGCGGATTATTACTTGTATTTATAATAGAAAGTTCGATCATTTGGCTGGCAAATTTACGTTTTTAGTGCTTAAAATGAGTTGATAACCAATGAATGCGTATACACCAAATGAAATCAAATTGACTAAAACTTTGATTATGCCACTCAGATATAAGTACTCTGTGCCTAGGTATAGCCCAATAGCGAGCATGATCATTCCAATAATGTGCCAAGTATGATAAGCGACAGGATAAAAACGCTGACCTAAAAAATAGCTTATGGCTGCCATAATAAAGTAAGCGATTAACGTAGTAATTGCGGCAGCTAAAAATCCATAAATAGGAACATAAATCACTAAAAGTGTGATGGTTATAGCAGCTCCAATTAAGGAAATTCCTGCACCTAGCTTGGTTTGATTGTTGAGCTTATACCATATACTCAGGTTAAAAAATATGCCAATAAACATATTAGCGAGTAGTAAGATAGGTACTATGGTTAGTGCATCGGGATGCTGATGAAATTCTTCATTGGCAATCAAAGCCCGCGCTATTTCTCCTTTAAAAGAGGAGGTAAATAAAAAGATTGCTCCACAAGCATATACAAACCAATCCATAATTTGTATATACGATTTTTTGGCATCTGACTTATCTGCTTGAGCGAAGAAGAAAGGCTCTACTGCGTACCTAAATGCCTGGATAAACAAGGTCATCAGCATACTAAGTTTGTAGAAAGTACCGTATACCCCTATTTGATACGAAGCCTCGCTTTCGGGAAGTAGTTTTCGCATAGCAAGTCTATCAAATGTTTCATTTACCATACCCGCAAAACCCAAAATAATAAGTGGCCAAGAATAGGCAAACATCTTTTGCCATAGCTCCATGGTGGGTTTCCCAAAATGCTTGAAAATGTCTGTGGTCAACAATAAAAACTCAATTGCACTTGCTATTAAATTGGCAATAAACACATAAATAATATTTCGTTCAACTCCCATTATCTCAGGATAGTAAACCACAAAAAAGATATTGAAAACGACATTTAATATGATCCCAGTACTTTTGATAAAAGCGAATTTGTTTGCTTTGTTCAAATACCTTAAAAGGGCATATGGAATGGATTTAAGTACGTCTATGGCTAAAATAATAGTAAAAAGCACAACATAATCAAGGTTATTGGGATACCCAACAAACCGACCAACGCTTTGCGTATTTAGTAACATTAGTCCAATAAAGAATGCCAGGACAATGAGCAGAGAAGACATAGCGGTTGCAAAAACGTCTTTGTATTCTTTTTCAATTCTAGAAAAATTAAAGAATGCGGTTTCCATGCCGTGCGGAAGTACTACAAAAAAGAAAGCAGCATACGCATAAAACTCTATTTGTGGCGCGAGAAGCGATGGTGTAAAGTAAGCAGCAAAAAAGAAGACTAAAATAAAGTTAATAGACCTGCCCACGATACTAGGTATACCGTATATGGCCGTATCACTAGCTAGTTTTTTGAGAATACTCATATAGGTTACAAAGCTAACAGATGCTGGTTACGGCTATTCACACTTTATTTTGACTTGTCTAATGTGTAGGATATTTGAATTCTAACAGAACGGGGTGCACCCAAGTCTGCTGGACGCGTAGCGTACTCTACATTAGCTAAGTTGCTCATTAACAGGTTTAATTTCCATAGGCTATTTAGTTCGTAACCTATTCGCATGTTAATTAGTACATATTCTGTAAGTCTCTTATCTATAGACTCTTGTATCCCCGGAATAAAGAAAGGTAGTATACCAGTGGTAAATGCTGCATCTATGTTTTTGACGACACCTTGATACGTTATACCTGCGCCTATGTTCCACTTTTTGTAACTCAGCATAATATCCGCTTTGGCTAGGTGCTTAGGTCGGTATTTAAGCTCGTATCCCATGGTGTCAGAACTGGTATTTAAGTAAGTATATTGATTACCGTTGATATCCGAACCAATGCTTTTGTTGGGTTCAAGTGCTTTGGAAGCGGCGTAGGTATAACCCATAAAACCTTGAATATCAAACGAATTAGTTTTTTTCTGAAACGCAACATTGAGTTCACCGCCTCGCACCCTTGTTTTTCCGATGTTTAACGTTTTAAAACCAGCACCAAAGCTAGGCGGGGCTGGATTACCCCATTGTGCAAAGGTAAACTCCATCATTTGGTCAAACTGCATTTGAAATCCCGCGACATCAATCATCATCTGCAGACCTTTTATTGATAAGCCTTGTTTTAAACCTAGTTCAAGATTATTGCCACTTTCAGAGTTTAGATTAGGATTGGAAAAAATAGTAACGGGCCCAACGGATGTTTTAATGTAGGACTCAGCTATACTTGGAAACCTGTATCCCTGTCCAAAACTGCTTCTTAAATAGGTAAACGATGCTATTTTATAATTTAAACCTGTCCGATAAACAGGCTTACCTTCTGAACGATCATTAAGTTTAAATTGCTCATAACGAGCACCTAAGGCTATTGAAAATCGCTTCCAAGACTTTTCAGACTGAAGGTAAGCAGCATAACTGGTTGCGGTGTTATATCCGCCATACAATGGTGATTTGGAAACGGTATTTATGCTAACCAAACCACTTGTTATGTATAGATTTTGTGGAGCAAGGGTATACTTCGATTGATATTCAGCATATACTAAATTAGAGCTATTGTCCTGATTAGTAGTTGGATCCTTGTTATCTACTTTATTGTTTATGTTTAGATATCGTGTATTTAATGAATGGCTAAATTTTCCTTTGTTCCAGGTTAAATAAGGGTCAATGCTAAACCGTGATACTTGATTATCTGTAGTAGAACTATCTAATACGGTATATCCTAGATCATACGAGTGCCAAAGTAAAAAACTTCCAGAATTTCCTTGTTGATAGGTGGTATTAATACCATAAACCAAATTTTTATCTGCGATTGTTTTTCGAAGCCCAATTGTGCTTCTTATTCGCTTATCATAGTCACTCATTTTATAGCCTTCATCATGGAGTGCATTTAATCCAAATGTGATGCCAAGTCCCTTATGTGTGCTGGCATGATAAGCTGAAAAATTCGAAACTGTATTTCTTTTATTCCCTTGGTAATGAAGAGATTCTCTCTTAGGAAGGTCGTAAAATCCTGATGAAATGGTGACTTGAGTGTAGGGATTGAGTGTAGGCTTTTTAGTTTTTAAATTGATAACGCCATTCAATGCAGAACTACCATAAATAACGGAACTCGCTCCTTTTATTATTTCTATGCCATCTATACCTTCAGTAGGTAAAAAATTCCAAAGAGGCTGACCGGCATCCCCGCTTAGCATTGGCACACCATCTATAAGTACCTGGACACGTGAACCTGCTCCATAACTCCAACCACTTCCGCTGCGGATAGTAGGTTGGTTATCAACAACCTGTACCCCATTTATTCTACCTATGGTTTCTTCTATATTAGTAGGAGCAGTGTTTCCTATGAGTTCGGGTTTTATTATTTCAAGTGAAACAGTTGCGTTTTTAAGTTGTGATTCGCGTTTGTTTTCAGATACCACAATGGCATTAAGCAATCCTGCGGCTTCATGTAAGATAACGTCATTAAAATTTTGATTCACGTTGGGAATTATTAATACAGATTCGAATCCAATGTGGTTTACCTTAACGTGCAGTAGGTTTGAATAAAATTGGAACACGCCGTTTTCATTACTTATAGCGATTATTTTGCTATCTGTTGGAGACACAAATTGAACGCCTATCAATGGTTGATTGGCGAAGTCTTTAACCGTTCCAAAATACTGAAATGAATTTTGAGAATAGCAGCTAACACTAAAAAGCAATAATAGGGCTTGTATGATTAGTCGGGTAGGCATATCTTCGTTTTGCACAAATATATTTAAACGAATCAGTATGAAAAGATTTTTACATGTAGCTCTCTTATCTTTGGTAGTAGTAACTTTGGCTAAAGCTCAAAACTGTATACCAGACGTTACCATCACGCAACCCGGAGTTTATCCAGAGCAACCGGATACTGCCTATATCAATCAGGCATATGATTTTGTGTTTCAGGTATTAGCTATTAAGGATACAACAACCATGTTTAATGGCCAGTTGGTTAATGCAGATATAGACTCGGTGAAAATTGACAATGTATTGGGTTTGCCTGCTGGATTTTCATATAGCTGCGAACCAGCTAATTGTTCCTTTACGCATAAAGCTGTGGGATGTATAAAATTATCTGGAAATCCGACATCTGCTCAATCTGGAGTGTATTCTATTAAGATAGCAACGACGGCTTTTGCGAGTTTAGGTTTTTTCAAAATACCAGTAAAGGACACCGCAGATAATTATTCGTTGGTAATTATAGGAGCTACAGCGGTTATAGAAAAAAATGTGGAGACAGTCAATATTTACCCAAATCCTGCGGTGTCAGGTAAGTTTTTAGTAGCCACTAAATCTCCTGCTAGTTCAATTCAACTAACTGATTTACAGGGAAAAATTGTGAATTTTGCTTTAGTTGAAAATAACAATGTATACAGCATTGATATTAGCGCGTTGCCAAAAGGCGTTTATCTAATTAATTTAGAAATAGACTATAAAACGTATACACACAAGATAATCCACTAGCATAATTATATGCAGTAGAGATTACTCTTATCTTTGCTGCAATGGCAAATACATCTGCATCTCCCGATTCACTATCCAAAGATGAATTTATTCAAGAGGTAATTACAGACTATATCATTGCGTACAAAAGTAGGCAAACATCGCTTATTGGTCGAAAAGAGGTACTAACGGGCAAAGCCAAGTTTGGTATTTTTGGTGACGGTAAGGAAGTTGCACAAGTAGCAATGGCTCGCTACATGCGAAATGGTGATTTTAGAGCAGGTTACTACAGAGATCAAACATTGATGTTTGCACTTGGCCTTAGCGATGTACAGAAGTTTTTTGCGCAACTTTATGCTCATCCCAGTGCAGAACACGAGCCGAGTAGTGCTGGTAGAAGTATGAATGGGCATTTCGGTACTAGAATGCTAGATGACAATGGAGATTGGCTAAAGCAAACAGACCGCATTAATATCTCATCGGATATTTCGCCTACTGCTGGTCAAATGCCCCGCGTACTCGGTTTGGCTTTTGCATCTAAAGTGTATAAAGAAAATGAAAACCTGCATCATAAGACAGATTTTTCGGATCAAGGAAATGAAATTGCTTGGGGTACCATTGGTAATGCAAGTACATCTGAGGGTCATTTTTGGGAAAGTATAAATGCCGCCGGAGTGATGCAAGTACCGATGTTAATTAGCATTTGGGATGATGAGTACGGTATATCTGTGCATGCAAAACATCAAACTACAAAACAAAATCTTACCGCCATCTTATCTGGGTTTAAAACAGATAAGCTTGGTAAAGGAATAGAGCTTATAACGGTAAACGGATGGGATTATCCTGCGCTAATGAATGCTTATAAAAAGGCGTCTGAAGTATGTAGAACAACACACACACCCGTAGTAGTTCATGTAAAAGAACTAACTCAGCCACAAGGTCATTCTACCTCTGGATCTCATGAGCGATATAAATCTCCAGAAAGATTGGCATGGGAGATAGAACATGACTGCTTGACACAAATGAGATCATGGATTATTAGCGCCAAATTAGCAAGTACAGATGAAATTTTGGTGCTTGAGCAAGAAGCCGAGCAAGAAGCTAAAGTTGCAAAAAAAGATGCGTGGATAGCATTTACCTCTGAAATAAAACAAGAGATTGAAGAAGCTTGTAACGTCCTAAAAGTAGTTGATGACGTTGCTTCAAGTTCATTAAAGTCAATAACAGATGCGGGAAGAAAAGATATTCTAAAAACCATACACGCTACCTTAAGAGCCAACATTGGGAATCATACCCAGGAAGTAAATTCCTTGAAAGAATTTTATGAAGCGTACTTAGCTAAATATCAAGATGTTTATAGCAGCCACTTGCATAGTCAATCTGCTAATAGCGCACTGAGTGTATCAGAAGTTAAACCGGAGTATGAACACAATAGTGAAGAGTTAAATGGCTTCGAAATTTTAAATAAAACGTTTGATTTTCTTTTATCCAACCATCCGGAAGTCATCGCATTCGGCGAGGACGTTGGTAAAATTGGAGATGTAAATCAAGGCTTTGCAGGACTGCAAGAAAAACACGGAAAAACACGTGTAATGGACATGGGCATACGGGAAAATACAATTGTCGGTCAGGCAATTGGAGCATCTCTACGCGGTCTAAGACCTATTGCAGAAATTCAATACTTAGATTACCTTCTTTACGGTGTTCAAATGATGAGCGATGATATCGCAACGGTTCAATACAGAACCAAAGGTGGTCAGAAATACCCACTTATAATACGAACTAGAGGTCATCGACTAGAGGGGATATGGCACAGTGGTTCTCCCATGGGGATGATATTAAATGCCGTTAGAGGAATGAATGTACTCGTGCCGCGAGATATGACACGAGCTGCTGGATTTTATAATACCTTAATGCTGAGCGATGAACCGGCTATAGTAGTAGAATGTTTAAATGGCTATAGGCTTAAAGAGAAACTGCCAACAAACTTAAGTAGCTTCACCGTTCCCGTAGGTGTGCCAGAAACCTTAATTGAGGGAAATGATGTTACCGTCATTACGTATGGCTCTTGCATTAGAATTGCGCAGGACGGGATAAAGCTCTTAAACGAAAAGGGAATTTCTGTAGAACTCATAGATGTTCAATCCCTATTGCCGTTTGATGTACACCATAACATCGTTGAATCTATCAAAAAAACCAACAAAGTTGTGTTTATGGATGAAGATGTAAAAGGTGGCGCAACGGGTTTTATGATGCAAAAAGTATTAGAAGAGCAAGGTGGATATCAGTACCTTGATAGTGCACCTAGGACACTGACTTCTCAAGATCATAGACCTGCGTATGGTACAGATGGAGATTATTTTTCCAAATCAAATCCTGAAGAACTGTTTGATTTAGTGTATGGTATGATGAGCGAATATAATCCGTCTACATACCCTAGTTTTGAATAGATTGTCTTAGGACCAAATGCCACTCATCAAAGAAAATCCCAAAACAAAGGTCGTAATAGATCCAGAAATTCTGGAAGAGGTAAGTGAAGAGGCGCAAGTTGTGGTCCATTGTTCTTTTTACAATGACCCAACTTTTTATGAAGGTGACATAGGACTCCGCGTATGGAAAGAAACCTTTATTATTGATGAGCAAACCGGGGTTATAAACCAAATGGTTAAAGCGTTCAGTATAGTCTATCAACCTGAATGGGAATGGATTAAACCAGGACAGACTAAACGTTTCAGTATGGTTTTTGATGCATTACCTAAAGCATGCGTTTCATTTACACTAGCCGAAATAATCAACCAACCGGGGCCATTTGTGGTAAAGGGAATTGCACGAAATAACTCGGACATTTACCATGTTAAACTAGATTAGCACAAGAGAAATGAATATACCTCCTGAAATGACGGCTATATGGAATAGTAGATATGCTGCCAATGAATATGCGTATGGCGTAGCTCCTAATCAGTTTTTAAAAACAGTATTAGAACAGTATGATAAAGGCGGGGATATTCTATTTCCAGCAGAAGGCGAGGGGCGTAATGCAGTATACGCTGCAACTCAGAAGTGGAATGTGACAGCATTTGATATAAGTACTGAAGGTCAGAAAAAAGCACTTAAACTGGCGGCAGAACAGCAGGTAAAAATCAACTATGAAGTAGGTGACTTTATGGAACTCGAACTTAGGAATAAAAAGTTTGACGCCGCTGCCCTCATATATGCTCATTTCCCAGCACATTTAATTTCTACCTATCACCAAAAAATAGCGGAAATGATACATCCTAGGGGATTGATTATTTTGGAGGGATTTAGCAAAGGTCACTTGCCATTAAGAGAAGAAAATCCGGCTATTGGAGGACCCAATTCTCTCGATATGTTATTTTCACTTGAAGGTATTCAAAATGATTTCTCTGGTTTTGAAACCCTACAGTTAGAAGAAGTTGAGGTACAATTAAGCGAGGGCCTTTACCATAACGGCACTAGAAAAGTGATCCGTTTTATCGGTCAAAAGTCACAATAGTCAAAACCTAGGTAAGCTTATTTTTTATCTAGGTCTGCTAAGAACTTTTCTGCTTTGTGCAGATAGACATCCATTTTTGACCCTTCCATCTTCCTAGCCATACTCACCATCATGCTCATACGTCTATTTTTACTAAATTCTTCTTGATTTCCGTAAATGAATCTCCAGTATAAGGAGTTCCATATTTCGCACCAGTCTCCCTTGTCGTAGTCGCTCATTTTTAGCACGTAGTTGCTGCCACTACAGTATGGTTTGGTCGTCATTAGTCCACCATCAGCATACTGCGTCATTCCGTATACATTGGGTACCATTACCCAATCATAGGCATCCACATACATTTCCATAAACCACCGGTGCACCTCATCGGGGTCAAATTCGCAGAGTAGCATAAAATTACCAAAAAGCATTAGCCTCTCTATGTGGTGGGAATAACCTGTTTTCAGAAGCTTTTTTATGGTTTCATCTAGTGGAGTTATGCCCGTATCTCCTGTCCAGAAACTTTCGGGTATTTTTCGCGAGTACC
Organism: Chitinophaga pinensis; assembly: GCA_945889315.1. Taxonomy (GTDB): domain Bacteria; phylum Bacteroidota; class Bacteroidia; order NS11-12g; family UBA9320; genus UBA9320. The sequence goes on along the minus strand of CAMDBP010000002.1, from coordinate 60,512 downwards.
CAAAATGATTTGTAGTTCTTTGTTTTACACCTTCTAGTAAGTACACTCCACGAATAAATTCTCGCCAGCCTAGTATTTGCCGAATAAATCCTTCGAGGCTATTCAAAGGAAAGTCGTGCTTCTTATGTGCGTTCAGTACTTCATTGATAACCTGCTTAGGATTTAATAGACCTATGTTAAGCATGGGAGTAAGTACCGAGTGCCAAAGCCAGTGTTCCTCTTTAACCATAGCATCCTCGTAGTCTCCAAAATGCTCAAATCGTTCTTGTATAAATAGATGTAAATGTTCTTCTGCATCAGCATGCGTGACAGCATAGTACGATTCATCTAAATCTCCATAGTTGTCTTTGAAATGTTTTTCAACGTATATTTTAGCTTCGTTGACGTAGGTATTGGAAAGTTTTACGTTTGGAATTGGTGTACCCTTAGGCACCTTCTTTCTATTTTCGGTATCAAAACTCCATTTGCCTCCTAATGGTTTTTCGTTTTCCTCCAACAGGATGTTATGTTTCTTGCGTGATTCTGTATAGAAGTTTGCCAAAAAATAGCTTTTCTGCTTATTGAGCATTTCTGCTACTTCTGATTCCGTATTTATAAAATTGGGATTAGTATATCGAATTAGCTTGATGCTAAGCTTTTTTGCATAACGGTTAAGTCTTCGTTCTAGCAGATAATCATCGGTAAGGTAGCAATGAATTTCATGGTCTTTTAACTCGGTGAGTAATTTCTCAATTCCGAGGTAATCTGTAACTGGAATGTATCTTACGTCTGAATTACTTGAAATTAAATCTGCATAGTATTTCATGCTGGCCCTGTGAAGGAGCAGCTTCTGTTTGTGAAATTTATAGTGTGTAAAGTAAAGGTGGTCCTCAATTAGGTAAACAACATCACAGTTAGTTACGACCTTAGATTCTTTAAATAGCTGATGCGGAAATACAATACCTACTTTTTTCATATTATAATAATTCCTTCAGCGGGATTTCCTATTTCTTGATGTCTGTTCTCTTGGTGTCGAGTCCCAATAAGCAGGGCAATAAGCGCGTCTACTTGATGCCAATTTTGAGGTTGTTGGGCTAAAACAAAACGTTCTTTATGGTGTAATTCAGCTATAAATAAATGTATATCTACTTTATAATGAACACTTTGCACTATTTCAGATTGGAAGAAAGCAGGGTATATCTCGTGAAAGGTTAATGATTTTAAAGCATGTTTAAGACTCATCGCTCTAGCAGTTAATCCGCCTAAAAACATAGGTGACATAGCACGTGTTAATTTATCTGCTTCTCGATAATGATAGCTGTCCCCATTATTATAATACGCCGCCGGTAAACTTAAAGGAGCATCTAAATAGACAATATCAGCATGCAGAAATATCAACTCATTTCGGAGCCAAGCATCAGCATCTTTTTTTTTATCTACTTGACAAAAGGAGACTTGGTCATTAGTGTAATGAGCTAATACAGTATTACCGCTCATTTTAGCACCATAGTCTATGCCAACTATTTTAGCCATAGTTTTCTATAGGTACCTTCGATATCATAGCGTTCAGCTTGTAATTTTGTGTTGAATTTTCTGAATGGTCTAGCATCGTGACCAACTCCAGCGATATACATCCAATTTCCCCAGTTACTTGCGGGATCATAATCTACCAATGCGCTTTCAAAATAAGCTGCACCCCATCGCCAATCTTGTTTTAAATCGTGTATCAGAAAGCTAGCCGTATTCTGTCTTCCTCTATTACTCATCCAGCCTGTAGTATTTAACTCACGCATATTAGCATCAACTAAGTCATCGCCAGTAGTACCTTGCATCCATTTTTCAAATGCTGCCGTGTTGCTGGTGTACCGTATTTGTTTTTGCTGAATGCCACCTACTTGAAAAAATAACGATCCCCATAATTGCAGTTGTAATTGAAAAAAATCTCTCCACAGTAATTCATAAATAAGCCAATACGTTGATTTATTAGATTCTATTTCTTCTTCGTATCGCACTATATAATCAAAAATAGTACGTGGTGTTATGTTACCTATGGCGAGCCAAGGAGATAATCTACTCGAAAAGTCTGTGCCCAACATTCCGTTTCTAGTTACTTCGTACGTAGATAGAAGCTGAGATTCCGTAAAGTAGTATGTTAACCTGTTTAACGCTTGAGTCTCGCCGCCAACCAGGTTATAGGTTGTACTTACAGTTGGAAGCAAGGGTAATTGTATGGTTTCTTGATACGCTCCTTCAGCACCTACAGCATTTTTAAATTGCGTAAATACGGACGGCATATTATCCAGCGTAAATGGTAAGTTGTTTTTATCGACTAGCGTAAAATCATCAAATACGTAGGTTGTTCCCTTAAAAATAGATGTTATTGATTGCTCGATACTTAGTTCCTCTGTGCCATAAAGTTTCTGGTAACTGAGCACTTCGGTATTTAACACAGTGCTTGCTATTAATTCCTCCACAGTTTTAAATACATGAAGTTGAACATGTAAAGAACTTAAAGAGTCTCGCAATTCTTGGAGGGATTGTTCCAAAAATAATTTACGGTGATTTCCGATTTTTGGAAATCCCAAATTGAACACCGATTCTATTTCTTTTTCATGCACATAAAATGCAGTGATGGTTGAAAATAAGCCAAGATTTGAAAAAATGGCATGATCGTTTACCCGTTGGTCTTTTCTAAACCAATGGACAATGCTTTTATTTTTTAGTTCTTCTACAACGCTCACTACAGTACTTTACTTCAGTCCAATTTTTCTCCCATTTCTTACGCCACACAAAAGGAAGATTACATGCCACACAAATTTTGCTTGGAAGATTTAACTTATGATGTGCCAATTCAACAATGTATTAAGCTTATAGTTACGAGCTAGCTAGTGTGCTCATACCACCGTCTATACCAATTATTTGACCCGTAATCCACTTAGCAGAATCGGAAATAAGAAACTTGGCCATTGCGGCTATATCGTTTGCTTCGCCTATTTTTTTAAGCGGGTGCCTAGCCTCTGCTCCTTCAATTTGCTTCTCATTTCTAAGTAATTTTATGGCCAACGGGGTGTTGGTAAGACTGGGCGCTATGCAGTTTACACGGATGGTGGGTGCAAACTCCGCTGCTAGGGCTTTGGTTAGGCCTTCTACAGCTCCTTTTGCGCCACTTATACTGCTGTGAAAAGGCATTCCTTTTTGAACCGCAACGGTGCTAAACATTAGAATTGACGGATTTTCAGCTTCTTTTAAATGATCTAAGTAGTGCTGAATAGCTTTTACAGCGCCAAGGTAATTTATAGCAAGATCATTTTCAAAATCGGATACTTTCAGTGATTTGAATGGCTTTAAGTTTATACTTCCTGGGCAATAAACCAACGCATCAATACTTCCTTCTATCAAAGGAAAATTAGGCTCTGCTTCGGTTACATCTAGCCCGGTTGACTTACTGGCGATAATGGTTTCTATACCGTCTGCTTGTAATTGTGCATTTAATTCGGCTCCTATTCCTGTATTGCCACCTAGTATTAGTACTCTTTTTATCATAGGTAAAAAACAAAATAGTTTGAAGAAAGGTTTTTGTGCGAAGCATATTAGCTGCTTAAAAAATGATTCAAAAAAAACCCAAGCGTCGACTTGGGTTTTTTTAACTCTTTTTAGGGTTTAATTTAAGTCTTCAATAATTTGCAAGGCCTCGTATACATAAGGATCTTTGGCGATGCTTTTAATCCATTCTTCGTTGCGTTTTACACGAGAGGCCTCACCTTTAATCAAGGCTAAATCAGAGGGTATGTTGCGCACTACAAATCCATTCATTACAATGGTATTAAGTGCCTCATATTTTTCTCCTTCTTTTTTCTCTTTTACTTCTTGTGCCTTGTAGGCTTCTAAGCTTAATGGGAAAATGTTGATGTCGCGCTGTTCCTCCCAGCGTCGAGCATTTTCCTCAATCAAATTAAAAGTTTCGTTTTTCTTAACTCTTACTTGACTTTTCTTAATCGCTTTATTACGTGCATCCAACTTGACTATTTCATATTTAGAACTTGAAATTTGGTCCCAAGCCATAGCATAGTCATTTTCGTTTTCGCCTGATTTTATATACATGTAGTTGTCAGGTAATACTACGTCAGAGCTTACGCCTTTAAGTTGTGTGGCATCTCCGTTTATTCTATAAAACTTTTGAATAGTTAGTTTTACACTACCTAAGTCTGGAAGGTTTTTATTGCGTAGGGTTTGATTCAGATTAAGAAAACGTTGAACAGTTCCTTTGCCATGTGATGAGGCTGAACCTACAATTACGGCTCTACCATAATCTTGCATTGCAGCAGCCATAATTTCAGAGGCTGAGGCACTAAATTCATTAATCATAATCACAAGTGCGCCATCCCATTCGGCACCTGGGTTTCTGTCTTCAAGCAGTTGGGCTTGCCTTCCTTTTTCTTTTACTTGTACAATAGGTCCTTCGTCTATAAAAAGTCCGCCCATTTTTACAACGTCATCTAAGGATCCACCGCCGTTATTTCGTAGATCTAATATTATTCCTTTTACACCCGTGGCTTTTAGTTTTTCTACTTCTACTTTTACATCTTTCCAGCTAAATCTTCCTCTAGGATTTTGAAAATCAGCATAGAATGTAGGTAAGTAGATGTAACCTGTTTTTACATTATCTTGATCATTTAAAACAAGTGATTTGGCGTAGGTCTCTTCCAAAACTACCACATCACGGGTAATCGTTATATTTTTAACAGAACCATCAGGTTTGCGAACGGTAAGTGTCACCTTGGTTCCTTTTTTCCCACGTATAATTTTTACGGCATCATTTATTCTCCAATCTATTATTTCTACAGGTTCGCCTCCTTCTTGTTTTACTTTCAAAATAAGGTCATTCGCCATGAGTTCACCTTGAAGTGATGAAGGACCACCAGGAATTATATTCGTTATTTTAATATAGCCATCTTTTTCTTGCAACTGAGCGCCAATACCTTCAAGGTGACCGCTCATTTGAATGTCAAAATCCTCTTTCTGCTCGGGTGGGAAATAGTTAGTGTGTGGATCGTATACCGCTGTTATACTATTTATATATAGCGCAAGGCGGTCCTTGCGATCTAGACGATTTAATCTTTTGTACCAATCTCGGTGTGTTTTTAGCACATTTTGTCGAGCGTTATACTCCAGAGAATCATATGACTTTGGTGTAAAAATAGTATCACCTCTTTCTTTTGCCTTTTCTTGAGCGATGATATCATCGTGTAGGCGGGAAAGAACACTATATTTAAGGTATTTTCTCCAACGATCTCGCAATTCTGTTTCATCTTTGGCAAAGGGCATGTCTTCTCCAAGATTTACTTCTTCATTCTCTGTAAAGCTAAATGGCTTTGCCAGAATATCCTCAAAATATCCCTCAGTTACCTTGGTTTGTTTTTGGATTAATTCCAATGAAAGGTCAAAAAGTTTATATGTTCCGTCGTTTATCTCGTTGTCTATTTCATTGCGATAATCAACCAGTTGAACAGTATCTGAGGCTAGAAGTAGACGCTTGTTACCGTCAATGTTTTTAAGGTATAAATCAAAAGCTTTTTGAGAAAAGGCATCATCTACCACAGGCGGATCATAGTGTGCGCCTTGTAAACTCATGTTAATTGCTTGGACTAAAATCGACTCACTTTCGTCTTGAGCTTTCATGTAAAATCCAGTGGCTACAAAGAGGAATGGAGCTACGACAAAAAATATATTTTTTAATTTCATGGTATATGCTTGGAGTATAATAGAGTTAAGTAGTGGGTGCGATTTATGTGTACCAACGCGTTAACTCTTACTATTAAGGCACTAAATTAGTAAATTATTGCGGTGAGGATTTTATTTCACCATCAAAAATAAAAATAACCCGACCAACGGAATCGGTCGGGTTATCTATTGGTTTGTTTTTTTAGAACATTTCGAAAGCAGAGAAGAAGAAAGAAGCTTCTCCAGCTGCATTCTCATCGCTATCGCTTCCGTGTATTGCGTTTGCGTCTATAGACACAGCATACTTTGCTCTAATAGTACCCTCAGCAGCATCTGCTGGGTTGGTAGCTCCAATTAGTGTTCTAAAGTCTGCTACCGCATTTTCTTTAGTTAACACAGCTGCTACGATAGGACCAGAAGTCATAAAGCTAACTAAGTCATTAAAAAATGGACGCTCACGGTGAATACCGTAAAAAGCTTCTGCTTTTTCTTTAGACAAGTGAAGATATTTCATAGCTTTTATAGAGAAACCTCCTTCTATGATATCGTTAATTACTTTTCCAGTGTGCCCGTTTGCTACGGCATCTGGTTTGATCATTGTAAACGTGATGTTTGACATTTTTTTTTATTGAATTACAGGGGCAAAAATAGAATTATCCTTTTCTTTTAACGAGTTTTGTGACAAAATTAAAACGTGCAAGATACCATAATCCATTCTTTACAAGATTTAAAAAGACAATCGGGGAAAATTATCATTACCACTCACCATAAACCTGATGGTGATGCCATGGGGTCTAGCTTGGGTTTGTATCATTATTTAAAAGCAGGGGGAATAGAATCTCAGGTCATTACGCCTACAGATTATGCAGATTTTTTACACTGGTTACCTGCAAATGAGAATGTAATTATATACGACGAACACAAAGAAATTAGCCAACAATTAATTTCAGGAGCAGCGTACATTTTTTGCCTTGATTTTAATTCATTAGATAGAATAAATGAGATGGGAGAGAATGTAGCAGCTAGTTCTGCAAAAAAAGTAATGATTGATCATCACCAAGACCCACAAGATTTCGACGATGAACGCTACTTAGAAATAGGAGCTAGTTCTACCTGCGAACTAATCATAAATTATGTAAAAAAACACCTAGATGTGTCCTTTATGACAAAAGAAATGGGGGAGTGTATTTACACAGGTTTAATAACAGATACCGGTTCGTTCAGATATGGTAGCACAACGAGTAATACCATACGAACAGCTGCCGACCTGATGGATTTAGGAGTGGTTCCCGCCAGAATATACAACAATCTTTTCGACCAAAATAGACTAGACCGGCTGCAATTATTAGGATACTTTTTAGCGAACAAAATAGAACTTATTGAAGATGGGACCGTTGCTCTTGCTCACCTAACAGAAGCAGAACTTGCTCAATATAACGTGGTAACGGGAGATACTGAGGGTTTTGTAAATTATGGTTTGGGTATTAAAGGTGTTCAGTTAAGCGCCTTGATTATTGATAGAGGATATTTAGTAAAAATGAGTTTTAGAAGTACCGATGTATTTCCCTGTAATGAGTTTAGTGCGAAGTATTTTAAAGGTGGAGGTCATAAAAATGCTGCAGGCGGGGCAAGTCAAGAAGGCTTGAAAAAAACAATAGAAAAGTTCAAAGAGTCCATAAAAAATTACAAAAACTACCTAGGATGAAGCATGCAATTATCATTAGCTTTCTGTGCTTTATAGTAAGCAGTTGTGGAAAGACGTTCAAAAAAGAAGGGAATATAGAATTTTGGCGGGGCGGTGAAGCGTGTAGCGAGAGAGTTAAAAATCATTGGTTACTTGATGTACAAGCTACAAATGCTTCAGATAGCTTATATCTTAACACAAATGCATTGCATCGAAAATTGGAGCTGCATAGACTGATGTTAGATACCACAACTGTTTTTTATAAATTACTGAGCCAAACTTGCAAAGGAGATAGTCTAGAACTGAAGCTACCAGCTAATGAATTTTATACGGGTTTAGGTGGAGCTGTTCCAGAGAATTTAGGCGTAAATGAAGTGTTAAAGATTAAAATTTGGATGCGGGATATGTTAGATGACATGGGCCATATTGCGTATAAAAAATTATTTGAAAGCGAAATGATGAGCAGATACATCCAACAAAATAAGTGGAATGCGACAAGAGATAGTAACACGCTTATCTACTTTGAACGTCTAAAAACGAATGACAAACCTCGAGGGACCTCAGACAAAAAAGAGATCTCATTTGTAATAAAATCGTTAAACGAATATGTATTTGCAGGGACGCAAGTGGGGAAACCCTATATCTACAATCCACAGGACGCAAACCTACTTCCAGGCATTCATTTTTTAATGGCTAATTTAGCCGTAGGAGAGAGTGTACGAGCAATACTTCCTTCTGACCAGGCGTTTGGTTCTAATGGCAATACGACAATTCCAGGCTATACACCTATACTCGTTGAGATAGAGGTGTTGGCAAAGTAGAAAGGACTAAGATAAAAGCGTTATCTAGTGTTCGGCAAAAACTGTGTGCAGTCTTTATCCATTCGCAGAAAAAGAAATTCTCGATTATGGTTGCCCTCAGCTTATGTACAGCTTTGTTCAAATTTTAGGTATCTCCATACTCTTACACACCGTGCTTTCTATCCTGAAGCCAGAATTTAATCAGCTTAATTTTTTTACGTCCTTTTTGTTCGATGTTCAGGAAAACCGACAGCAGTTAATATTTTTTCTGCTCTTATACTACCTAAACGAGGCGATATTTTGATTGACGGGAAAAAGCTAGAACCAGAAAATTATGCTGCCTCCCGTTTTCTATTTTCATATGTAGAACAAGAGGTGTTCATGCTGAACGACTCTGTGCTAAGTAATGTAGCGTTTTTAGATACCTACTCCAGAGAACAAACCAGAAAAAAGAAGGTAAAACAACTATCCTCATTACACGTAAAGAGGAAGAGTTAACTTTCTGCGATCGGATTTCTACACTCAAAGATGGGCGTTTTAACCTAGTTTAGTATATTTTTTCCGCCTCTATTGGGGAGTAAGAATCAGAATAACTTCGTTTAAATGGGTTGAGTTTTTTTAGGGTTTCTATTTTTGGTAACATCCACTATAAATCGGTTGGCTAAGAGTTTTCTGCCTAAGAGCGTTGGAAAACGCATCTTTGAACGATTGCTTAAATTAAATGTGGTCCGAAAACGTTGACCATTTATTTCGACATCCATTTTAACTTGGTAACGATTGGATACAATACCATTTGAACTACGCACTTTTTTAGTTTTAAATGAAGATGTGGTATATTCTTTCCCGGTGTATTGGGGGTGATTTTGGTTAAGAAGAATAAAGACTAAAACAGGTTGTCCATCAGTCGCTTCTCGTTCTTCCGCGTAACAACAATCAATAGCACTGTTATACGCACCAGTATCGGTTTTTGACTTAAGTTTAGAAATATCAACGTGAGGTAAGTTTATCTCCTCATGTATACCTATTATACTCAGGGATAACGCTTTCATATAGCTATAACCACTTTTTCCTTTTAAAGAATAGAACAATAAAAGCTACAACAAAAACCATTAAACTAATTACAGCGGGGTAGGCCCAGGCTACTTTAGTTTCTGGCATGTACATAAAATTCATTCCATAAAATCCGGCAATAAATGTGATAGGGATAAAAATAGCAGACATGATGGTGAGCAGTTTAATCATATCATTCAGGCGATTATTTTGTTGTGCAAAGTATAAATCCGACAAAGAGTTTACGTGATCTAGCTGTCTGCTCAGAGAATCTATACTATGTTTTGCGTTATGCGATATGGACGTAAATAGTTTGGTTACAAAACTAGAAATAGCAAAAAATTCTGAGGTAATTAGTGCTTCAATTATTTCGCTAGATACACGTGCGTCTTTGTGTACTTGTAAGAGGTCTTTTTTAACGGCATACAAGGAACTTAGGTTAATATTTTTGTTTGTACTTGCAATCTCTGCTTCAAGCATCAATAAGCTATCTTCAGAGCTGTCACTGATTAGCGTGTATTGATCTATTATGGAATCGCACAAGAGAAATAGAAGGTAGTCAACACTTTTTTTACGGATAGGGCCATAATTGTTTTCCATGCGGGTTCTAATATTTTGAAATACGTCTTCTTCTATTTCTTGTAAGCTAATGATTACATTTTCCCCTAAGATAAAACTAATATGTTCGGTATCATGCAGGTCATGTTTTTTCATTTTAAAGGAGCAGAAAAGATGCTTGTCTGTTTCCCACAACTTTGATCTTTGCGAAAAATCAACAGCATCTGCCATCAAAAAAGGATCGATACCAAAATATTGCTCAATAGACTCGAGCGTTTTTTTATCTTCTAACGGGTATAAATTTAACCAAATGTACTTATCTTGATGTTCCGACAAGGCTTGTATCAAGTTCTCCCAATTAGTTTCAGCGCTTCGCTGGTAGTGAGTATCGTTATAGATGATACAATCCAAAGTCATGCTCCCATTATCTCTTTCGAGATTATATGAAATAGGACTATTAAATAGCTTTTTCTTCCTTTTTCTTATGCTCATTATTTTTATAAACGATAGTTCGATGTGGGAATGGTATTTCTATATGATTTGCTTCAAACTCTTTTTTAACCGTATAGAACAGGTCTGTTTTTAAGATAAAACCTTCTTCCTGTGTGTCTGTCCAAATATAAGCTCTTAAGGTTATTTCTGAATCTGCCCACTTTATAATTCTAACATCAATTGCTGGACTATTGTCTTTTGTTTCTGCTGTGGATCTATAATCGCGATATAAAGGATGGTTCAATGCATTTTTCTGAATAATAGCAATGGCAGTATCCATATTAGAGTCGTAACTTATTCCAAAGTGGATTCTATTCATTACTCGTTGATCTTTAAGGTTAGAATTATGAATAGTCTCGCTACTAATCATCGAATTAGGAATAACAATGCGTTTATTTTCAAAATCGCGGATAACGGTATGTCTAAGCGTAATATCTTCTACATAACCTTCGTCAAGTGTGCCTACTTTAATCAGATCGCCTACTCTAAACGGTTTAAAAATGACTAGAAAAATACCGCCAATAATATTTGAAAAGGCCTGTTGAGATGCAAAACCAAGTATTGCAGCAAATATTCCAGCGCCAGCAAATAGTGTTTTCCCAACGTTTTTGAGGGGAGGAATAGTGTAAATAATAGCAATGACCCCAACGGTGTAAATAAGAAAAGATAAGGTGTTATAAAGAAATCTAAGTCCTGTTAGTTTAGCATCGTCATCAGATGGATCATTATAGGTCTTACGAATGCTACGCTTAATAAGTGCTTTACCTAGTTGCACTAATAAATACGAGACTAAGGTGATAGTGCCGATCTGGATGAGTTCAGTTTGAGATATTCCCGCTACCATCGTATAAGGGCGCTAGCCCAAGTAAATCCACTGCCAAATGCCGCTAAACAGATTAAATCTCCCTCCTTGACCAAGCCAGCTAACTTAGCTTCTGCCAAAGCTATGGGTATGGAAGCCGCGGTTGTATTGCCGTATTTTTGAATGTTATTAAAGACTTGATCATCTCTTAAACCCATTTTTTGTTGTACAAATTGAGAAATGCGAAGGTTTGCTTGATGGGGTATGAGCAAGTCAATATCGTCGCTTTTTAAGTTATTTTGAGTTAGGGCTTCACCTATTACCTGCGGAAATCGGGTGACTGCATGCTTGAAAACAAACGTTCCGTTCATGTAAGGATAAATGGCCTCGTCGTCTTTTCCTGCTCCATCTATTATTTCAGGTACCCAACGACGTGTACTAGGCCCAATTAACGTAAGCTCTTCGGCAAATTCACCTTGCGAATGCAAGTGCGTAGAGAGGATACCTCTATTAGCGTTTGGGCTTTTGGATACAATCGCAGCCCCTGCTCCATCCCCAAAAATAACAGTTACTCCGCGTCCTTTAGTCGATTTATCTAGGCCGCCACTATGATATTCAGAGCCCACTACCAGAATATTTTTATACATACCTGTTTTGATGTATTGATCGGCTATAGACAGGGCGTACACAAAACCACTGCACTGGTTGCGTACGTCTAACGCACCAATGGTGTCAAGTCCTAAGTCTTTTTGAAGTGTAACACCGGGTCCAGGAAAATAGTAGTCCGGACTTAAGGTAGCGAATATGATAAAATCTATTTCACTTTTATCTATTCCAGCATCTGTAATAGCATTTTTAGAAGCTTCAAGAGCCATAGAAGATGTACTCTCACTATTATCTTTAATCCAGCGTCTTTCGTTAATACCAGTTCTCTCAACGATCCACTCATTGTTGGTATCCATTATGCCAGCAAGGTCATCATTGGTTACAACATTGCTCGGTACATAATAGCCCATGCCTTTGATAATTGCACTATTCATTGGTGCAAGTTAATAAGAAAAAAGTGAATGCTTTTTAAAAGAAATAAAATAAGTTTTAACTTAATTTACGGGCTACTTCTACCTCACGGAAACCTTCGATAAGATCATACAGTTCAAGATCATTGTAGTTTTTAATTTGAATACCGCATTCGAAGCCTTTGCCTATCTCTTTTGCGTCATCTTTAAAACGCTTCAATGCTTCTATTTCTCCAGTATAAATTACTACGTTGTTACGAATAAGTCTAACCTTATTGCTTCTGTACATCTTTCCTTCTGTTTGCATACAGCCGGCTATGGTTCCTACTTTAGTGATTTTGAAGACCTCACGTACCTCTGCAGTACCGGTTATTTCCTCTTTTAAGTCAGGAGCTAACATGCCTTCCATGGCAGCTTTAATCTCTTCTATAGCTTGGTATATAATGCTGTATTGCTTTATCTCAACACCTTCATTTTCAGCTAGTTTTTTGGCTGATGGCATTGGTCTAACTTGGAAACCGATTACGATTGCGTCAGAAGCTTTGGCTAAAAGGACGTCATTATCTGTAATTGGTCCTACAGATTTTTGAATTATTTTAACTTCTATCTCTTCGGTAGAAAGTCTGAGTAATGAATCAGAAAGTGCCTCACTACTGCCATCCACGTCTGCTTTAATTATTAATTTAAGCTCTTGGAAATTACCTATAGCCAGTCGTTTACCAATAGTGTCAAGTGTAAGCATAGAAGTAGTTCGTATAGACTGCTCTCTTTGTAACTGCTCTCGTTTATTGGCTATTTCCTTCGCTTGAGCTTCATCCGAAAGTACTTGGAACGTTTCACCTGCTGCAGGTGCCGCAGAGAACCCTAGAATAGACACTGGTGAAGATGGTCCTGCCATTTTCATTGCTTGTCCCCTCTCATTGAACATCGCTTTCACACGTGCAAAATGTTGTCCAGCAATCAGTGCATCACCCACTTTAAGTGTTCCTTCGCTTATAAGAACAGAAGCAACTACACCTCTTCCTTTTTCTATCTTAGCCTCTAGTACTGCGCCTTTTGCATTTTTATTAGCATTCGCTTTAAGCTCAAGTAATTCGGCTTCTAAACTTACTTTTACAAGTAGTTCTTCAATATTGAGTCCTTTTTTAGCAGAAATTTCTTGACACTGATACTTGCCTCCCCATTCCTCTACTAATATATTCATGGCAGATAACCCTTCTCTTACTCTATCGGGGTTTGCTCCATCTTTATCTATTTTGTTGATCGCAAAAACAATAGGAACATTGGCTGCTTGCGCATGGCTAATTGCCTCTTTTGTTTGTGGCATTATGGTGTCGTCAGCAGCTATTACGATAATAGCTACGTCTGTCACTTTTGCTCCTCTGGCACGCATTGCTGTAAAAGCCTCGTGACCAGGAGTGTCTATGAAGGTCATTTTCTGACCGGTTTTCAACTTAACTTCATACGCTGCAACGTGCTGCGTTATTCCGCCAGCTTCACCTGCAATAACATTTGCTTTTCTTATGTAATCCAATAAAGAAGTCTTACCGTGATCCACGTGACCCATTACCGTAACAATTGGATGTCTCGGTTTCAGATCCTCTTCTCGATCTTCCTCTTGCTCTATCTCAATGGTTTCGTCAGCGTCTACAAAGTTTACTTCGTATTCGAATTCTTCGGCAACTATTTGAATCGTTTCAGCATCAAGTCGTTGATTGATGGAAACCATCATACCAAGTGAGAAACAAGCGCCGATGATTTCGTTTACATTTACATCCATCATGTTTGCAAGGTCATTTGCAGTAACAAACTCGGTTACAGATAGAATTTTACTTTCGACGATATCCTGAAGTTGTTTTTCTTCCCACTTTTTCTTGTGCTCTTCTCTTCTGAATTTCCTAGCTTTTTGTCTAACCTTACCACCGTGATTTGGGGCTTGCTTAGAAGTAGTCATGTTAGCTAATGTTTTCTTAATCTTATCCTGAATCTCTTTTTGAGTTATTTCAGTTTTTTCATGAATTGGGCCAGTTCCAGTTCCTGTTGTCGGACGCGTTCCGGGTTTATCGGGACCTATTTTGTCGGTACTTATTTTTTCGCCACGTATACGTTTACGTTTTTGCTTTGGCTCATTAGCGTCTCTAGTGCGGGTTTTCTTGACTACAGGTTTTATTTCAACTTTACCTAAAACCGTTGTTCCTTCTAATTTTGAGTACTCTGTTTTGATCTCAACAGGTTCAATGATTTCTGACTCTTCAGGATTACTTAAAACAGGGGTTTCGTGCGTGGAATCATGAGTCGTTTCATCTACTTTACGTTTCGTTGTTTTTGAGATAGATTTCTCGGACTCTTTTCTACTTGCCTTAGCCTCTTTTTTCTTCGAAGCCTCGATTTTAATATTACCAAGAATCTTTAAGGTTCCTGCTTCCTGTATTGTTTCTGTGGCCGATTCAAGTACAGGATTAATTGGCTCAGACGCGGTACTATCGAAGTTAGCGTCTTTTTGATTTGATATAGATATTTCTAACTGCGACTGCTCTTCAATCACTGTTGGATCATTAGAAACAAGTGGTGTTGTAACGACAACGGTTGCTTCTGCATCTTCAGCGATGTCTAATTTTGGGATAAATTTAGAAGAAGTGTCTTTTACAAAAAAAGTTGCTTCCGGTGTAAATTCCGGTTTTGCAGGCTCAACCTTTTTGGTTTCTACAATTTCTGCTGTTTTGGCATCTTTTCGAATGTTTATTTCCAGTTGTAGCGATTCCTCCTTAGCTTGCTTATCTTTTTGATAAAAACTTAGCAAGTCTTGATACATGGCTTCGTCCAGTTTTGCTGTGATTTTTTGTTCCACGTCAAAACCTTTATCAGCAAGGTGATCTACGATAGTTTTCCAACTAACATTAAACTCTGTAGCAACCTTATTAATTCTATATGTTTTATTATTATCAGCCATCTATTGATAAGCAGTGTTCGAAAATAATACTTTAATAATTAAAGTATTATTATTCAAATTCCGCCTCTAGTATTTTCTTAATTTCTTCAATTGTTTCTTGCTCTAACTCAGTACGTGATACAAGGTCTGCATTACTCATTTCAAGCACGCTTTTGGCTGTATCTAGCCCTATGCCTTTTAACTCGTCTATGATCCAAGTATCTATTTCATCTACAAATTCGTCTAAATCAACATCCATGTCTTCGTCCTCATTAGATTCTCTATAGACGTCAATGGTATAACCTACCAATTTGCCAGCAAGTTTAATGTTGTGTCCTCCTTTACCAATAGCAAGTGATACTTGATCTGCGGGTAAGAATACGTCTGCTTTTCCTGTTTTGTCATCTAAAGTAATGCTTGATACTTTTGCAGGACTTAAACTTCTTTGTATCAGCAATTGAATATTAGAAGTGTAGTTAATAACGTCTATGTTTTCATTTTTCAATTCTCTAACAATGCCGTGTATTCTGCTTCCTTTAATACCTACGCATGCACCTACTGGATCTATACGGTCATCATAACTTTCTACAGCGACTTTGGCGCGTTCTCCAGGCTCTCGTACTATTTTCTTTACGGTGATTAAACCATCAAGAATTTCTGGCACTTCTAGTTCAAATAAACGCTCAAGAAACTCTGGAGCTGTTCTACTCAAGATAATCTTAGGATTTGAATTATACATTTCAACGCGAAGTACCACAGCACGCATGCTGTCTCCTTTTTTGAAGAAATCTCTTGGAATCATTTCTCTTTTTGGAAGAATAAGTTCATTTCCTTCGTCATCCAAGATCATGATTTCGTTTTTCCAAATTTGGTAAACCTCACCAGTTACAATTTCACCAACTCTATCTTTATATTTTTTGTAGAATTCGTCTTTTTCTAACTCTAGTACTCTAGATAATAGTGTTTGTCTGGCAGTAAGAATAGTTCTACGACCAAACTCAGCCATATCAATTTCTTGTATAGCTTCTTCACCTATTTCATAGTCTGCTTCTATTTTTTTAGCATCTTCTATAGTTATCTCTTTATTGGGATCTTCAACTTCTCCCATGTCCACAATCTCTCTATTCCTGTATATTTCAAGATCACCATTGTCCGTATTTACGATAACGTCAAAATTATCGTCAGAACCATATTTTTTTCTAATCATGGTTCTAAATACGTCTTCGAGTACCCTCATCATGGTTGCTCGATCGATGTTTTTGAATTCTTTGAATTCCGAGAAAGATTCTACTAATTGTAAGCTCATTTCTATTTTCGTTTAAAAGATATTTTTACGGTGCTTTTATTTATTTTTTCAAACAGTATTGTTTGTGGTTCTGTTTTGTTCTTGCCCATCGTTTTAAGTATGGTTATAGTTCCTTCGTTTACTTCTGTTAACTCACCTTCTAAGATCTCTTCGTCACAAGTTACGATAAGGTCACGACCAATGTGCTGCTTATATTGGCGTATATCGATAAGCGGTTGATCTGTTCCAGGAGAAGATATTTCATAACGAATGGGTGTTTCGTCTAAATATTCTTCATCCAGTATTCGTGATACTTTTCGGCTAAGACGGGTACATAACTTAATATCTACGCCATTTTCGCCATCAATATAAAACCGCATACTAGTTTCTGCTTGGTTAGCATCTATGCCGACCAAAAAACAATTGGTCTCCACCAATTCTTCTTCAATTATCCTAGTTATAAGTTGCTTTAAACTCAAAATTTGTGTAAGAAAAAAGGGGCTTTAAACCCCTCTTTATTGTTTTTTACTTGTGCAAAAGTAACATTATTTAAACAAACACAAAAACATATATAAATACTTGCCTTTCACCTCTATTTTTGGTGGCTAAAATGAAACGTCGAGTGATGATTAATAAAAGCCCCGTACTATATCTTATTTTTTATGTGTCGTAATAATAATTCTGGCCAATAGTGGTGGCAGTCCAGGTGGCTATACCGGTTCAAAATCAGACAATGGCGCAACTTGTGCAAGTAGCGGTGGTTGTCACGCAAGCTCTTCAAGCACTATAACTTCTAGTGAGATGATTTCTACTGATATTCCCGCTTCTGGCTATGTTCCAGGCAAACAATATACTGTTATCTTGAAAGCAGCCAAGTCTGGTGTCACAAAATTTGGCTTTGAAATAACATCGGAAGACAGCTTAGGTAGTGGCAAAGGAACTTTTAGCAATACTTCGGAGGGGAATATAAAATCAAATGGAAAACGAGCAACGCATAAGTCCTCCAATAATTCAGGTTCAGGTAGCAAGTCATGGACATTTTCTTGGACGGCTCCCGTCAAAGGTTCTGGTAATATACATTTTTTTGCCGCCGCTTTAGTAGCCAATAATAACGGAAACACATCTGGAGATAATGTTTTGATAGACACCCTTTCAATTGCAGAGGCTAGTGTTTCCTCTACCGATTTACTTAATTATGCAAAAATTGAAATATATCCCAACCCCTCTAGTAAAGAATTAACTATTTCAGGCTACACGGGTGCAGCAGACTATACGGCTATTTTTAATTCTACCGGCAATTTGGTTTTCAAAGAAAACTATTCAACTATCTTGAATATCGCGTACTTAGAAGCAGGTGTTTACTACCTTAAAATAGTTTCGGGAACCACTAGCGTAACCCGCCCTTTTATTAAGAAGTAATTTATGGCAATAACAAGAAGAAATCTAAAAAAGTTGATCATATCTTTTTTAATACGTAAACAATGGAGCTGCTTTTCTTGAAAAAAAGAATGGAGTTGAGCAAAGACAAAAGTCCAACCATTAAGGTTGCAGGCATAAAGTTAAATGATTTTTTGTAGGAAGCACTAATCAGACAATTATAGAAAGGATCCAATGGTAAATTGTGTTCTTGGACAACTTCAAAACCTCTATCCTTGGCAAATTGGGTAAATGTCTCTGAGGTGAAATGCCACAAATGTCGAGGTGTATCATACCCATTCCAGTATTTTCGGTAATATTTTTCTTCTAAACAAAGATAATTAGGCATGGCAATGATTAGAGTTCCGTCGGCCGTTAGTGTCTGCTTTAGCATGGCAAAATACTCGTCGTAACTATACACATGCTCAAAAACGTGCCACATGGTAGCTATGTCATATTCACCCTGAATTTCGTTATTCAAAAACTGTGTTGGAGAGTAGGCTGTTATGCCAAACTTGTCGCGGCATAGGGCTACCGCTTTATCACTTATTTCTACTCCAGCTACGTCTAGTCCATTTTGCTTCATAAAATGAATAAAGTAACCAGAACCAGAACCGATATCCAGTAGCCTATTGCCCTTAGCGTGTTTTCTTATTAATCTGAGCTTATACCTAAGCATCCATTTACGAGCTTGGTGATACACAGTATTTATAATTCCAGCGCTGCTATCGCTGTGCTCTACATACTCTTCTGTTTCGTAATAGGGCCCAGCATCCATTGCGGACGGTGGGTTAGACGTAAACCGAAAACCACAAGAATTGCAATTCTTAATAAAAAAAACCTCATTACTTACTAACCAATCGGTTACGGTAAGTTCATCTTTAAATGACGTAGTTCCGCAAACAATGCATGCAGAAATTTCAATTTTATTACTCAAGGATATTTGTAAGCTAATAATAGATGGTGCAACTATTTTTTTCTGATGTTACGCAATGTACGATAAAGTATGGGCGGCATTACATCTACGGCAAGATTTACCAAGCTATTGTATACTTTCATGGATGCCGAGTCAACCCCTTTGCGCTCTTTAAACAGAGTGGTGTGGTCCTCTAAGCCGTCATTTACTTCTTCTTTAGGCCTGCCGTTGGTGTAATAATATAAGGCTAAGGATTTTCTGCTTCTATCTTCTGGGCAATTAAGCTTGTCGGGATGTCCGTGAAAACTATAATCTGTAGTAGAAAACATAGCGACACGATTAAAAAGGGGTAAAATTTTAGCGCGGCTTTCAGACATATCCGTTTTCCAGAGTTCAAAATGACCACCATATTCTTCTTTCCAATCTTTATTTAAGTAAATCAAAAAGTTTAATCTGCGGTCTATGCCTAAGGTGCGGTGCTTATTGAAATCAGCATGTATTTTTAACATACCTCCTGGTTTTATTTGATGGCAACCTCCTCCTTCAAAATAAGGATCTGCTATTAAGTTGGTTATTCCGGAAAGCTCACTTAAAAACATCAGAAAGGGCTCTGAATTTAGAAAGTGCATTAACACTTTGGTTTTGGGTCCAAATTTTTGCTCACCCCTGCTAGCTAGTTTTATTTCATTAGGGTTGCTGTACTGTATATCGCTTTTATCCCCGAGTTCAGGAAACTCAGATAGTACATCACTTAAAAATTCTTCGTTAAAAAAATTATCAAAGTATATACTGGGAAAAGGATCTGCGTTTTGATAACTAGAGGCGTGAGATTTAGCAAAATCGATAAGTTCTGCGTAGTTTTTATTTAATATTGTGTAATCTCCAATTAACATTTATGTCCTATTTATACGGTCAAAAATAATGCCTTTCTGCGCTTCTAAAAAATGATTACACAATTTTTCAAAAACAGAACGGTATAAATCTTTATTTTCGCCGTTTAACAAAAGACGTATCAAAGTAGAATGAATAATTTTAAACGTATAAATACCATAGGTGGTTGGTTAACCTTTGTAATTGCATTAGTTGTGTATATTCTTACACTAGAACCCTCTGTAAGTTTATGGGATTGTGGTGAATTTATATCGGCATCATACAGACTTCAAGTAGTGCATCCTCCAGGAGCACCATTGTTTTTGATGTTGGGCAGGATCTTTACCCTGTTTGCAGCCAAAGGGACAAATGAAGTAGCAATTGCGGTCAACATGTTAAGTGCAGTCGCAAGTGCGGCTACCGTTATGTTTACCTTTTGGATTACAACACATTTTGCAAAAAAAATACTTAAACTAGATTTGAATATCTCAAATATAGAGCTAAGTAGTGCTATAGCCATTTTGGGTTCTGGACTTGTAGCTGCTTTGTCAGTTACCTTTATGGATACGTTCTGGTTTAGTGCAGTAGAGGCGGAGGTATATGCCGCGTCATCTTGCTTTATGGCTCTCGCATTTTGGGCAATTTTGAAATGGGAGCGTGTAAAAGACGAGCCTACGTCAGATAGATGGATTGTATTTATAGCTTATGTAATAGGTTTAGGTATAGGCTTACACTTATTAAACTTATTGGTTGTTCCGGCTATCATACTTTATTATTTCATCAATAAATTTGGTGCATCAAGAAGCAACATTCTAAAAGCTACGGCTATTGGTCTTGGTTCTATTGCGCTTTTACAGTGGGTGGTTATCCCGAAGACACCAGAAGTTGCTGCTTTCTTCGATAGAATTTTTGTAAATAGTTTTGGATTACCATTTAATTCTGGAGTAGTATTTTTCTTACTACTAATAGTCTTGGCAATTGTTTTTGGATTGAACTACACTATAAAGAAGAATAAGCCAATGGCTAATTTAGTGATTTTATGCTATGCGTTTGTTATGCTTGGCTTCTCCTCATACTCTATGGTTGTTATCCGATCTATTGCAGGTCCAGCCATAAACATGAATGATCCTCAAGATGCTCAAAGTTTGTTGAGCTATATTAATCGTGAACAATATGGGTCTAGACCATTAATAAGCGGACCGTATTGGAATGCACAACCTACCGGAATTATTGAGACAGGCAAAAACTATAGAAGAGGCGATGGAGAGTATATTGTAACTGGCGAAAAGCAAGAATATGAGTTTGACCCAAGAAGTACAACCTTGCTACCTAGAATGGGTGATATGTCAGAAAAATCTGATTACTATCCTATCTGGTGCGATATGGATGAGATGTTCTATAGCATCAGAAGCTTGGAGCAAAAGGTTCAACAAGATCCAACGAATGCAGAATTACAAGAACAATTAAAAACGGCAAAAGAAACTAAACCTAGTTTTGGGAACAATATGACCTTTATGTTCAGGTATCAATTAGGTTGGATGTATTGGAGGTATTTCATGTGGAATTTTGTAGGTCGTCAAAACGATCTTCAGAACGTAACGGGCAATAGCCAACAAGGAAATTGGATTTCTGGTGTAACAGGCTTTGACGAATGGAGGTTGCGCGCACCACAGCAGGTTACCAGTCAAATGGAATACAACAAGGGTAGAAACGTATATTATTTCTTACCACTTATTTTGGGAATTTTAGGTATGATCGTCATGTTTAAAAGAGCTAAAATGGATTTCTACTCGGTATTGGTAATGTTTGTATTTACGGGTATTTTGGTTGTAATATACCTTAATCAACCTCCAATGGAGCCACGCGAAAGAGATTACACCAACGTTGGGTCTTATCAAGTTTTCTGTATTTGGATTGGTCTAAGTGTACTTTTCTTAGTAGACTTGGTAAAAAATAAAAATGCAAAAACACTAACTGCAGTGGGAGCCACAGCTCTAGCATTGTTTGCCGCACCATTTTTAATGGGTTCGCAAAACTGGGATGATCATGATAGATCAGATAGATATTTGGGAATATCCTTTGCAAAAAACTATTTAGAAAGCTGTGAAAAGAATGCCATTCTATTTACCAATGGCGATAACGACACCTATCCATTGTGGTATGCCCAAAACGTGGAAGGCATTAGAACCGATATACGAATTATCAATTTAAGTCTTTTGCCAACGGAATGGTACAGTAGCGCCTTAAGAAAAAAAGTGTTTGATTCTGAACCACTACCTATGTCTATACCTGCAGAAAGTATAGTAGCAGGGAAACGTGATTATGTGAGATTCATGGACAATCGAACACTAGATCAAAATCAGTTTTATCCACTTGATCAAGTCCTAGGCTTTATGACTGATGATAGCAAGACTGAATTTGTTACCAGCAGAGATGAACGCGAAAACTATTTCCCTGTGAAAAATTTTAGTATAGAAGTAGATAAAGAAGCAGTTATTAAAACAGGCTATCTTCCAGCAGGAGATTATGATAAAATCGTAGACAAAATGCGATGGAACATAGGAAAGACTGCATTACATAAGGGGGATATCACGGTGCTTGATATCATAGCAACAAACGCAAAAAATGGTTGGACAAGACCGATCTATTGGACAACAACAACGGGTTCTGAAGTATATATGAATATGGATAAATACTTACGACACAATGGTCTAACTTATCAATTACTTCCGGTAGAAAGACAACCAAACATGCGAGGTATGGACGACATGGACAAGCTGTACAATACGTTGATGAATGTGTATGTTTGGGGTAATATGGACAAAGGAACTATGTATTTGGATGATAAAGCTCAGTTGGTTCCACAAAACCTTCGTCAATTATTCGTATCTGTAGCTGATTATCATTCACGCACTGGAAGATTAGATTCGGCAGCTAAAATGATTGATAAGTGCTTTGCATCTATGCCAGAAAGTTTATTACCAATGGATCTTAGATTAAAGGCCGCAAGTGCAGATATTTATTATAGATGTAGTCAACTAGAAAAAGGTGACAAATATTTGTCAGCAGTAGGAGATGCCGCATTTGAAGAGGTGCAATATTATAACAAGTTTAAAACCAAAGGTATTCAAAGTGTGGAGGGGGATAAGCGTGATAATATTGAGATTCTACGTAATGTTGCTGCTGCAGCAAGAGCATATAAGCGAGATGCTTTGGCAAAGAAATATGAAGACCTGTATGCTCAAGTTAATATCGCCTATTAATAGGCATAAGGAATGAGCAAGGAAGGTATAATTATTGGTTACCACGCAGTAGAGGAATTGCTGCAAAGTAGAGTAACCATAGGTAAGGTATATATTAATGCGAAAGCCGATAAGCAAAAAATTGGGGCTCTTCGTCTGTTAGCAAAAGAGAGCGACACACCATTTCAGATGGTGCCTATAGAGAAACTGAATAGAATTACCCGTGCTAATCATCAAGGTGTAATTGCGGTAATAAGTCCTATTGATTTTGTGCCACTTGAAGAAACGATCACACGAATGTTTGAAGAAGGGAAACCTCCTAAGATACTAATAGCTGACGGGGTGCAAGACATACGCAACATAGGTGCTATAGCACGATCCTGTGTAGCGTTTGGGGTAGATCTCATGATAGTTGGGGTAAAGGCAAATGCTGAAATTGGTGAAGGAGCCATAAAATCAAGTGCTGGTGCACTCTTAAAATTACCGGTAGCGCGAGTTAGTAGCTTATCCAATACACTAGATTATTTGAAAAGCTGGGGCTTGAAACAAATAGCAGCTAGTGAAAAATCAGAGAGCTTTTTGGAGTTAACATCGTTTACAGGGTTAGACTCTTGGGTGCTATGGATGGGAAATGAAGATAAAGGGCTTAGTAGAGAACGGCTCGCAGAAATGGATGCCATTGTAAGAATAAAAATGCAAGAAAGTGTCGACTCTTTGAATGTTTCAGTAGCAGCTGGCATTTTACTCCATGCCTTATATTCCAAGTAATCAGAGGATTAAGTCCATTATTATTTTATTCAAAAAATTGGTTTAAATTTTTATTTTCGCAATCAAATTAATGGGCAGTTTATTTGCCCCTAAATGTTTAACCAAAATAAAAATTAAACAAAATGTATTGGACTTTAGAATTAGCATCTTATTTGGATGACGCTCCTTGGCCTGCAACTAAGGATGAACTTATTGACTTTGCGATTCGAACAGGTGCACCTCTAGAAGTGGTAGAAAACCTGCAAGAACTTGAAGACGATGGCGAACCTTTTGAGACAATTGAAGAAATTTGGTCTGAGTATCCGTCAACAGACGATTACTTTTTTAACCAAGACGAATTGTAAAAGAACGCATCTTTCATAAAGAAATGTAACAAAAAGCCCCGCTAAACGTTTAGCGGGGCTTTTTTATATTGTTCAATTTCCTGTGATCTAGGTGTATATTTACTACAACTTTCTGCGACTATTTGGATTTAGAAAGCCAGTCCTACCTCAAAACAAATACTTCTTATCATACCGCCATTTCCTGTTTTGGGATAATATCCTACAAAATTGACATCCCTATTGGCATTTATCAAGGCGAGTTTACCGCCAAATTGAAAAGATACGATTTCGCCTTTTATGTGATAGTAAGATGCAACCCCAAGATCATAATTTTTGAAACCAATATCATTTATCTCCGGTTTTTTCTTCGCTCCTATAAATAGAGACGATAGTCCAAGATACGAGGCATAAGGACCCAAAGAAATGGCTTTATTACTTTTGGGTATGTTGTATAGAGGTAGAACGCATGCATCTATATAAAATGTAGCGATACGAGAATAACCCGTATCTCCATTTTTAAATTTAGACCCACGAAAGCTGCCTACAGCTTCGGTGTATAAACTCCATGTTTTCTCAGGGTTAAAAATAAGATAGGGACCTGCGGTGTAGCCAAATTTTGGACGTGGAGCTTGTAATTCCGAACCTAGTAAGGTAGATATACTAATATTGGTTTTGATGCCTACTTTATGAGGAAAGTCATTAGTTTGTTGTGCACAAACAACGGAAACGAAACAGATTAGCGGTATAAAAATAACGTTTCTCATTCAATTTTTTTTCCTTGGAGTGCTTTTGCGATGTTTTTATCCATTGCTTTTTCTGCAAACTCTCGACTGTACATATTTAGATAATCAGTGTGGGTAACAATGGCATCTCTATTTTTGGAATCTATTGCATTTTGAATATCACTGATATACCCGTTTATGATACTGATGTTCTCTTCCATGAGCAGATCTCCATGATCCCGTATAAACTTTTGGGTGGCATAAACAAGTTGTTCAGCTTCTGTTTTAGATTCTACAAATGAGCGTATATCCATATCAGATTGCGCATAAAGCAAGCTACTGCTCAACATGTTTTTTATTTCTTCATTAGTAAGGCCATACTGCGGCGTCATCTCCACTGTTTGTTTCACGCCAGATCGCGTTTCTTCGGCACTTACTTGCAAGATTCCATCAGCATTTAACATAAACGTCATTGCTATCTTAGGTAATCCAGCAGGCATTGCAGGGATACCTTTGAGAATAAACTCACCCAGCTTTCTGTTATCGGCAACCAATTCGCGCTCTCCTTGATATACATTTATGAGCAGGTTTACTTGTCCGTCAACGGAAGTTGTGTATTCTTTACGCAGCTTTGTTGGTATTTTAGTATTTCTTGGAATCAGTACATCCATTAATCCGCCTAAGGTTTCTATACCCAAGGATAGAGGCGTAACATCTAACAGCAACATGTCTTTTCGGTTTCCTGCTAGAATATCTGCTTCAATGGCTGCGCCAAGGGCAACTACTTCATCTGGGTTTAAGGTATCATTAATTTTAGCGGAGTTAAAAAATTGGTGTATTGCATTTTTTACTGCCGGAATGCGTGTACTACCTCCAACAAGAACAATCTCGTCTATATCTGTAGCTTTTAGTTCCGCATCTTTAAGTGCGCTTTGGCAGCAATCCATGGTTTTAGCTAACAGAGGAATAAGTAGCTCGTTAAGTTGCACACGAGATAAAAATACTTCATACGTTTTATTGCCCAGTTGAATAAAATCAGAAAAAGTTTCTCCGGCACTGAGTTCTTTCTTGGCCTTCTCTGCGGTTAAACGTAAAACCTGATTTTCACTCGAATTATTAGGGATTAATTGGTTTTCATTCGTCCAGAATGCTACAATTCTTTTATCAATGTCATCACCGCCTAAGTAGGTATCCCCATTAGTAGATAATACTTCAAAAATTCCAGCGTGTATGGTTAGAATTGAAATATCAAATGTGCCCCCACCCAAGTCATATACAGCAACGGTTTTAGGCTCGTCCGTATTTTGACCAATGCCATAGGCTAAACTAGCTGCGGTTGGCTCGTTTATTATACGTAGTACGTCTAAACCTGCTAATTTTCCAGCATCTCTTGTTGCCTGTCGTTGTGAGTCGTTAAAATAGGCCGGAACCGTTATAACCACTTTGCTTACAGCTGAACCTAGTTTATTTTCTGCTACTATTTTTAATTCTTTAAGGATGTATGAAGAAAGCTCAACAGGGGAGTAGCTTTTGTTACCCACTCTAACGCCAACAAGCTTATCTTCTTCGTCAACTATAGTATAATTAAGTTTGTGATTGTGATTTTCGAGGTCTTGATAGCTTTTCCCTAGTAGCCTTTTTATAGAGTAAATAGTGTTTTGTGGTTCTTCCACTAGCATTTCTATCGCCTTTTTGCCTACTTGAATTTGCTCACCAAAATATAAGGCGCTTGGGATAATACTGTCATCATCTTTGGTAATGCAATAAGGTTGCCTATCCAATTCATTAACCGTTGCTATTAAACTGTTAGTAGTGCCAAGGTCGATGCCTATAACAGTATTATCTTTGGCAACGGTTCCCGAAGTTAGATTTATGGATATTTTAGCCATGAATGCAAAGGTATCCATTCTAATATCAACGTTTTAACAAATACAGAGTTAAATTTGTCTTTGATGAAGAAGAGTTACTACGAGTTTCACCAATATAATAACGTAATTCTTTTTGATGGTGTATGTAATCTGTGCAATGCTTCGGTTGATTTTGTTATTGCCCGAGAACATGGAAATAATTTACACTTTGCATCATTACAAAGCGCTTATGGGAAATCAGTTTTAGAAGTATTGACCGAGGATACTCAATTGGATAGTGTTGTTTTTTGTAAGGATGGACATTTATATAGCGAGTCCGAGGCAGTTTTGCAAATTTGTTATTTTATGAAATGGCCTTGGAGCTGGCTTACATTATTTCGATTTGTACCTACAAAACAAAGAGATAAGGTTTATCAATGGGTATCCAAAAATCGCTACGGATGGTTTGGTAAAAGGGATATCTGCAGAACAACTAACCAGATCAAGAACGAAAAAATTTTAAGTAAGTTTATTAGCTAATTGACCGCACGCTGCGTCAATATCCTTCCCTCTGCTTCTTCGAATGTTCACAATCACCTTATTTTTTTCGAGATAGTCGGCAAACCCTTGAATTTTTTCTGCTGAGCTAGATTTAAATTCAGCTAAATCGATAGGGTTATATTCTATTAAGTTGATCTTACACTTAATTTGACGGGCAAAGGCTACCAGTTCTTCTGCTTCAAATGGGTCGTCATTTATATCGTTTATCACGCAATATTCCAAAGTAACTCTGGTGCCTGTTTTATCGTAGAAATAATTCAATGCTTCAATGAGGTCCTCCAGGGAGTTACTGTCATTGATCGGCATGATCTTACTCCTTTTTTCATTATTTGCCGAGTGCAAAGAGAGAGCTAAATTAAATCGAGCGCCGTCATCGCCTAGTTTCATAATCATTTTGGCAACACCTGCTGTTGAGAGAGTAATTCGCTGTGGCGACATCCCTAAGCCGTCAGGAGCTGTAATTCGCTCTATGCCACTCATTACATTGGTGTAATTAAGTAAAGGTTCGCCCATACCCATAAGTACGATATTACTAAGATTTATCCCATATTCTTTTTCGGCTTCTGATCTCAGAATGGCTACCTGGTCATACATCTCGTCTGCGCGCAGATTTCGTTCTCTTTTCATAAAACCAGTTGCACAGAAAGTACAACTTAGGCTACATCCTACTTGTGATGAAATACAGGCCGTAACACGTTCAGATGTTGGTATAAGAACCCCTTCAACTAGGAATCCGTCATTTAGTCTAAAAGCGTACTTTATGGTTCCATCGCTGCTTTTTTGCGAGTTGGCTATGGTCATACACAAAATCGCATAATTTTCATTGAGTTTAGCTCTAAAATCAAGCGATAAATTGGTCATCTCATCAAAAGACCTAGCACTTTTTTGCCATAACCATTCCCAAAGTTGGTTGGCTCTAAACTTTTTTTCACCCATTGCTTCGCATGCGGCTAAAAGTTCATCTTTGGAAAGCGATCGAATATTAATCACAAGGCAAAGATAATGAAGACAAGTAGACTAAATAGAAAGCTTAAAACGCGATTAATATTCAATGCCTGCTATGGTTAGCTTTTTGGTAGCATGAGGTTCACATCTTCCTATTATTTTAGCTTCTATATTAAAACTATTGGAGATTCCAATAAGCTCCTCGGCGACATTTTTGTCACAATAAATTTCAAGGCGATGACCCATGTTAAAGACTTCGTACATTTCCTTCAGTGATGTTCCCGTGGTTTCATGTATGGTTTTAAATAATGGAGGCATATCGATTAAATTATCTTTAATAATATGGAGCGGTTTATCCAAGAATTTCATCACTTTGGTTTGCGCTCCTCCGGTACAATGAATTATTCCGTGAATGGCACTTTTTAGTTTCTCGTTTTCTACAATTTTATTTAAGATAGGTGCATATGTTCTTGTAGGACTAAGAAGTGCTTTGCCAATGTCAAGCGGAGTTCCTTCTAGCTTATCTGTTAAGCTAAAATTTCCAGCGTATATATATTCCTCATCTGTATTTATATCATATGATTCAGGATATTTTTGATGATAGTGATGTGCCAATAAATCGTGTCTACCTGAGGTTAGACCATTAGAACCTGTTCCTGCATTGTACGATGACTCATACGTAGCTTGTCCAAATGACGCAAAACCAATTATCACGTCATCTTCGCGAATATCTACTTCTACAATTTCGCTTCTTTTAGGTCTGCAAGCAACAGTACTATCCACTATTAGTGTTTTGACTAAGTCTCCTACATCTGCAGTTTCGCCGCCGGTAAATTTGATCTTTACACCAAATGCTGCCATTGTATCGATACATTCTTCAAAGCCGTCTATGATTTCTTTGATTACTTCTCCGGGAATAAGGTGCTTGTTCCTACCAATGGTGTTAGAAAGCAAAAAAGGCCCAGTTGCACCCGTACAAATAATATCGTCAAGATTCATGACTAATGCATCTTGTGCTATGCCGCGCCAAACGCTTAAATCTCCTGTTTCTTTCCAATAAATATAGGCTAATGATGATTTGGTACCTGCTCCATCAGCGTGCACTATGTTGCAATATGTTGAATCTCCCCCCAGGTAATCTTCTACAACTTTGCAGAAGGCATTTGGGAAAATGCCTTTATCTACATTTGTAATAGCCTTGTGTACGTCTTCTTTTTGCGAAGAAACTCCCCTCTTTTCGTATCTGCTCAATGATCTACTTTATTATTCTGATTCCTTTAATAACCAGATTTTACCATCTTTAATTTCAAAATCTACGTAATCCTTCTCAAAAACGCTAAATCCTAAAGACAATTCGTTAGTTTCAATCATTTTACATTTCACGTCGGTAAATACTTTTTCGTCCAACTTAAGTTCTTTAAGTGTGAATGATGTTCCGAAAATCTTGGTTCCATCGGCTAGCTTTATTTTTTCGCCAGTATCTTTAAAGTCGGCAGCACTAATAGTACCTGCAGTAATCAACTGCTCCACCATTTCTTGTGGTATTAACGTTCTTCTCTCGCTTCCATCATAATTAAACTTGATTTTCTTGCGTCCTATATAACCGTAAAGACTATAGTTTCCTTCACCTTTTCCTGGTGTTAATGTAATAAAATCATACTTAGCAGAAAGTGCATCGAATTCTTTTTTAACTAAAAGCATGCTGTCATTAAAAGCCTGAACGCGCAAGAAGCTGTCGATGTCACCTTTTGTTGCAGTTAAGAATTGACGTTGTTGCTCAAGTAGATAAGGACTATAAATGGATCCCTTTCCATTCAGAGCTGCATCATTACGTTGAACGTAGTCTACACCTATTGATAATACATCAAAATTACAGTTTACGACCTTCACGGTAGTACGTCTATTTTTTTGATGTTCTGTTTCGCTACAGTTAGATTTAAGATTGTCTTCGCATGCGCAGTTATTCACTAATTGTGACTCACCGTATCCCCGAGCTTCAAGTCTAAATGGATTTATTTTACCTTTTTCTATAATATACTTAATGGCAGAGTTAGCTCTTCGTTGAGAAAGATCTAAATTATATTCGTAACCAGCTCTACAATCCGTGTGCGAACCAAGTTCCACGGCCATTTTAGGATATTTCTGTAACGTTTTGATAAGGTCATCTAAAATTGGCATCGCATCATTTCTTATGAAGTCCTCAGCAAGGTCATAGTAAATAGGAAGAACAAATACGTCATTACACGTATTTTTCATACAGAAATCTTTAATATGCTGACAATCTAGGGAATTCTCAACGCCCATGGTACTCACGTACTGTGGTTTTGCATCATAGTAATATGCATCTCTTTTAGACACTTCTAACGTATACTCTCTGTTAATTCCAATTTCCGTTTCGTAATATCCTTTGCTATCAGTTCTAAGTCTAATTTTGCTAGAATCTATGTTATTACTAAGAATAACCATGGCGTCCACGATAGCTGTTCCGCTGTCACAATCTGTTACTTGTCCTTTTACTTTACATTTTATAGGCTCCATAGTGAATGCCCATATATCATCTTGATTTTTATCTCTGTTAGTGGTAAAGTAACCATTCTCTTTAGTCGCATCGATTATTATTCCAAAATCGTCACCAGCAGAGTTTACAGGACTTTTCATATTAGTGGGGACCGACCAATCTTCTGGACCGTCACCACTTTTTGTAGTCTCAAATATATCTAAACCTCCAACTCCTGGGTGTCCATCAGAAGCAAAGTAAAGGCTACCATCTTGATGTGCATATGGGAACAACTCATTATCTTCTGTGTTAACCGAAGGTCCTAAGTTGATTGGCTCACTCCATGTTTTTCCTCTTTTTACATAAGTAACCATCCAAATATCTTTCGTTCTTTCTAAAGCGCCAGTATCTCCGTAACCTCCTGGTCTATCTGATGCAAAGTACATGGTATTATCATCAGGACTTAGTGTAGGATGACCGTAAGTCCAGTTAATATTTCCCTCACCGGTACAGAAACTTAATGGCTCTGGATTCATAACCCATCCTTTTCCTGATTTTCTAGCTTCGTATATTTTACATTTTGGCGCCTGACCTTTTATCCCATTACACTGTGTAACATACATTTTAGTCATTCGATCATTAAATGCAATAGCCCCGTCATTATAGTCTGTGTTTAGCTCTTCTACCAAAACTGGAGCTTCCCATTTATCAGATTTTCCTTTAGCCGAACTTTTCTTAACTATCCATACGTCCGTATGGAATCTCAGCGTTCTGCCATAAACTCCTTTATCTGCTCCACCTTCTCTGTCAGAGGTAAACATGATGGTTGTCTGTTTTCGGTCGGCCCATACGGGAGAAAAGTCGTCCGCTCCTTTATCATTTGCGACTTTAAATGGTTCAACTTGATATCGTGATTTTTGTTCTTTCCAAACTAAGGCCGACTCACATCCTTTAATCATGGTTTCGGTGCGTTCATCACTTGGCGCCTCTTTTTGGTATTTTTTAAATGACTCAATAGCTTGTTGGTACTCGCCTAATTCTTTCTGTGTTTGTCCCAATCGGAATAAAACTTGCGGATCTTTTGCGCCGTAGGTTAAAGACTTAGCATATAGTTTTAACGCTTTTTTGGGTTGGTGATTGAATCGATAACATTCTGCGCCTCTAAACGCTGCATTTTGTCTTTCCTCCTTTGTTAAGGAAGAATTACTGGCCAATTGGTCGTACATGTCAGCAGCAATTGCATACTGCTTTATAAGCATTGCGTCGTCTGCTTTCTTCATTGTAACACTGTTACATGCTGTAAGTAAGCCAATTACAACAAAAAATGCAACGGATTTAATTGAGTTTATGTTTTTCAGATTCATCGTATAAATAAGAACGTCAAAAATCAAAAATTATATGCCCAAAACCAAATTTATATTTTGGTCCTAAAAAAACCTCTAATTCACAAATGATTTGTGATCTAGAGGTCTTTAATATGTTGTGTTATACTGGTTTTATTTCAAGAATAAAAGTTCACGATATTTGGGTAATTGCCACATTTTATCGTCAACGAGTTGTTCTAATTTGTCGGCGTGGTAACGAATGTCGTCGAATGACTCCTTTACTGTTTTGTGATATGCTATCGCCATTTTTTGAGAATCTGGTTCAAGATTCGCGACTCTTCTAGCTTCAACCATTACATCCGTTTTAGCTTTGGCCTGATCAATATGTTCTGCGATTTCCTTGATAAGGTCAAGTTGCGCAAGACCGGCATTAAGTCCAGAATCTTTCATAGCTTTTACGTTTTGAGCAAGCGAAGTAAGGTATTCAATAGCAGGCGGAAGTATAAAGGTGTACACCAAATCGCCCAATACTCGACCTTCAATTTGGATTTTTTTGATGTACTCTTCTAACATTATTTCAAAGCGGGCATGCAATTCTTCTTTTGTGAAAACTCCATTTTTTACAAAGGTTTTTTCTGCTTGTGGACTTACGTAAGCTTTTAGAGCTTCTGCGGTGTTTTTAATATTACTTAATCCACGTTTAGCCGCCTCTGACGCCCACTCATCGCTGTAATTATTCCCTTCAAAAAGAATATTTTGCGCACTTCGCAAAACTTGCTTTAGCTCAGATACAATAGCAGATTTTTGGTCAGTTCCATTTTCTATAGCATGGTCTACTGCTTGTTTAAATATAATTAATTGATTTGCAACAGCACTGTTTAATGCGGTCATAGGTTGTGCCGAGTTTGCTGAAGAGCCTACTGCTCTAAGCTCAAATTTATTACCTGTAAATGCAAATGGTGACGTTCTATTTCTATCCGTATTATCCCTAAATATTTCGGGTATAGTATCTATGTGAATAGACTTCCGATCATCTTTATCGCTTGCCGTGCTATCTTTTAAAAATGCATTCAAAACATCGGTAAGCTTAGAACCTATGAATGCAGATATAATGGCTGGAGGTGCCTCATTAGCTCCCAGTCTGTGATCATTAGAAGCAGATGCAATGCTGGCTCTTATTATGTCAGCATTGTCATGTAAAGCCTTGATAGTATTTATAAAAATAGTCAAGAAAAGTAAGTTAGAATTAGGGTCACTTCCTGGCGAAAGAAGGTTGGTGCCGGTATTCGTAATTAACGACCAGTTGTTATGTTTGCCGGATCCGTTTATGCCTGCGAACGGTTTTTCGTGAAATAGAACACGGAAATGATGTTTGTGAGCTAAGTGGTCCATTAGATCCATCAATAATTGATTATGATCTACGGCAAGATTTACATCTTCAAACATGGGCGCGCATTCGTACTGGCCTGGCGCAACTTCGTTGTGACGGGTTTTTAAAGGAATACCTAGTTTGGCGGCCTCTATTTCCACTTCATACATGTAATTAAAAACCCTATCAGGAATGGCCCCAAAATAATGATCATCCATTTGTTGGCCTTTGGCAGGAGCGTGGCCCACCAGCGTTCTTCCACACATCATTAAATCTGGACGAGCATTGAACATAGCTTCATCCACTAGAAAGTATTCTTGTTCTATACCCAATGATGGTTTAACCGAGGTTACTTTTTTAAGGAAGTATTTGCAAATTTCTGTTGCTGCTTGATCTACCAGTTTGATAGATTTTAGTAGAGGAGCTTTGTAATCCAGTGCTTCTCCATTGTATGAAACAAAAACGGTTGGGATACACAACGTTTTACCGGTGCTATTTTCGTGAATAAATGCAGGCGATGATGGGTCCCAAGCGGTATATCCTCTTGCTTCAAACGTATTTCGAAGTCCTCCATTTGGTAAACTTGATGCATCGGGTTCTTGTTGTACAAGTGATCCAGCTGAAAATTTCTCTACTGCTTTACCTCCACTAGGTTCCCAGAAAGAGTCGTGTTTTTCGGCAGTAGAACCCGTAAGTGGTTGAAACCAATGAGTGTAATGCGTTGCTCCTTTGCTCAATGCCCATCGCTTCATGCCAGAGGCTACGTGCTCTGCCATTTTACGATTGATAGTTTTTCCTTCAGTTACAGATTTTGTAACAGATTCATAAGCTTCTTTGCTCAAGAAATCTCGCATTGCGAGATCATCAAACACATTAGAATTGTAAAGCTTAGTAAATGAAACATTTCCTTTGTGAGAAAATGTGTTTTTTCGACTTGAAACGGTTTTTATTGCTTGATGACGCATATTTTAATCTATTTTGAGGGCAAAAATAATATTTTACACTAAATAGCCTAAAATAAGACCTGTTATTGCTAGAAAAAAATAAAAATGAGATTATAACCCGCCTACTTTTAGCTTTTCAGCATTTTCTGCCATTTTTAATGCGTTGATTACCTCCATTATATCACCATTCATTACACCGTTTAGGTTATATAACGTAAGATTGATACGGTGATCGGTTACTCTACCTTGAGGATAATTATACGTCCGTATTTTGGCAGATCTATCTCCTGTGCTCACCATTGTTTTACGCTGTGCAGCAATGTCACCATTACGTTTTACAAGTTCGATATCGTATAATTTTGAGCGAATCATATCCATCGCTAACTCCCTATTGGCTAATTGAGATCTTGCTTGTTGGCAAACTACAACTATTCCACTTGGCTTGTGAGTTAGTTGTACTTTGGTTTCTACCTTATTTACGTTCTGCCCACCAGCACCTCCCGAGCGACTGGTTTGCATATCTATATCCGCAGGGTTTATTTGTAAATCAATTTCTTCTACTTCTGGAAGTACGGCAACCGTCGCAGCAGATGTGTGTACGCGACCTTGTGTTTCGGTCTCGGGTACGCGCTGTACGCGGTGTACGCCTGCTTCAAATTTCAGGGTTCCAAATATTTCATTGCCCTCTACTTTGATAATAACCTCTTTAAAACCCCCTGCGGTTCCTTCAGTGACATCCATTATTTCGTGTTTCCAACCTTGGGTGTCAAAAAATTTGGTGTACATGCGATAAAGGTCTCCAGCAAAAATACTGGCCTCGTCCCCACCGGCTCCGGCACGTATTTCGACCATTGCATTTTTATCGTCTTCTGGATCTTTGGGTATTAGTAGCAGTTTTATCTCTTCCTCCAGAGGACCTTGTTTCCCGTTTAAATCTTCAAATTCTTCTTTGGCCATCTCCTTCATTTCAGGATCATTGCTGTTTTCTAATATTTCTTTAGCTTCTGCCAAATTACCAAGAAGATTTTTATATTCAAAATAGCGTTCAACCAGTTGTTTTAGGTCGCTATATTCTTTAGTAAGCTTGGTGAATTGCTTCATGTCAGAAGCGACGTCAGGGCTGCTAAGTAATAATTCTACTTCTTTAAATCGTGCGTGTATTCCCTCTAATGTTTCGAGCATGGCGTATTAACCTGCAAAAATACCTTTTACTCGCTGAGGTAAGAAATTATTTTGTTTTGGTTGAGGTAGTAAAGTTTTCTATTGGCTGAAGAAAAAAAGGTGTTTGTTGGTAATTTTACGAATAGATCAATAGGGTTTCTGCTAAGCATAGGGTAAAGTATTAGGCTGTTTTTAAAGGATAAAAAAAAACCTCCAGGATAACTTTCTGCTTCGCTTATGCCGGATAAGTAATATGTAGTATTGTAAGTAGCGTACATATCAAATTCATAAATACCAACCAATGAGTCTGCAACGTAAACCATATTACCAAATTCCCACACTTTGAATGTGTTCAAATCACTGCCAAGAACATTGTTCAAATAGGGCGACTCGGCTAAAACCTCTCCTTTTTTATTAATTTTTAGTAATTTGAATTGAGATAGATCCATAACCCAGATTTGATTATCAAAGGATCTGGCGACACAAGAAATATTGTTGTAGAAGTATTCATTTAATCGTAGCTCACCTCTTAGATTTAGCATATTATCGTAAAACACGATGATGTTCTGATCTTTGTGGAAAGTATAAATTTCGAATGGGTTACTACAATCAATAGATGTTAGCGGACCATAGGATTTAATACTCACGTTGGTGAGCAGTTTGCCATCACTCGAATATTTAAAAAGAGTTAAGGATTGGTCTGCCACAAAAATATTGCCTTTTAGATCCATCTCAAATGAGGTGACATCTTTTACATTAGTCAACGTAAGTGTGTCTTGAGCACTAAGCTGAAAACCAACTAATACATTAATTACAATAAGTATGTAGCGTAATGTCTTTTCCATCCCATTCGGCATAGGTAAATTTTGTTACCCAATCGCCCAAGTTTATCAACCGTGATTTTTGACCTACTTTTACGTCCATGGGCTTATGTCTATGCCCAAAAATATAAAAATCGGTGTCTGATGTGGCAGCGTGATTTAGTGCAAATTGATAATGATGTTCTTTTTCCAACGGTATATCTTGTTCATCTGCAATACTATTTTTCTTGCGACTGCTTATGCTCAAAAAATTAGCTAAACCTATTCCGAAGTTAGGGTGAAATCTGTGAAAGAGCCAAATTGCCCACCGACTCCTAAATATTTTTCGTACCATAGTATAGGTAGTTTCGCTCTTCCAAAGTCCATCACCGTGATGCATAAAGAACTTTTTATCGTCCATAGTCAGTATTAGTTCCTCATCAATAATGGTCATGCCTATCTCTGTTTGTAAGTAGTCAAAGGTCCACATGTCGTGGTTGCCTTTAAAGAAATAGATTTTTATACCATTATCGGTCATACTGGCGAGTTGACCTAACAATCTCGAATAGTTTTTTGGGACAACAGTTTTGTACTCGTACCAAAAATCAAAAACGTCACCCATTAAGAATAAGGTTTCGCAATTGTGCTCAATACTCTTCAACCAGCTTACTACTTTTTTTTCTCGTAGTAAAGATGTTTCGTAATCGGGAGTACCTAAATGAAAATCAGATGCGAAATAAACTATACCCATTCTTGCGTTGCGAAATTACGTTAAAAAGTCTTTTTTATTTAATGAGCTTCTAGCCAATTATCTCCATGTCCAGCTTCGGCTATTACGGGTACTTTAAGCGGCATAGCTCTTTCCATTTCTTCTTTGATCACCGCGGTCATTTCTTCCAATTCAGTTTTGGGAACATCAAATAGAAGTTCGTCATGAACTTGAAGCAGCATTTTGGTACCTACTTTCATTTTTGCTAGTCTTGCATGAATATTAATCATGGCAAGCTTTATCATATCGGCAGCGCTGCCTTGTATGGGTGCATTTATGGCGTTTCGTTCTGCAAATCCTACTACGGTTTGATTGCTGGAGTTAATATCTGGAATAAATCGCTTACGACCCATAATCGTTTTTACGAATCCATTTTCTCGGCAAAATTTTATGGAGTCATCCATGTATTTTTTTACGCCACCAAATTGAGCAAAGTATGCTTCAATCAGCTCGGCAGCTTCACCGCGTTTTATTCCGAGATTTTGTGACAAGCCGAAAGCACCTTGTCCATAGATCAATCCAAAATTTACACTCTTGGCTTTATATCGTTGTTCCTTGGTTACATCGGCTATATCAACCCCAAACACTTTTGCGGCAGTTGCAGTATGTATGTCAATACCAGCATGAAAAGCCTCCATCATGCCTGCATCTTCGGCAACTGAAGCAACGATTCTGAGTTCTATTTGAGAGTAATCTACAGCAAGAAGTGTGTGATTTTCGTCTCTTGGCACAAATGCTTTTCTTATCTCCTTGCCTAAATCGGTGCGTATAGGTATGTTTTGAAGATTAGGGTTGGTGCTACTAAGTCTCCCTGTTGCAGCCACGGCTTGTGCATAGCTAGTATGTACTCTGCCTGTTTTGGGATGTATTAGTTTAGGTAAAGCGTCTACATAGGTAGATCGTAGTTTGTTGACCTTTCTGTAATCTACTATTTTGCTTACAATCTCATGCTCAGCAGCTAGTTTATTAAGTGTCGCTTCATCGGTTTTGTATTGACCTGTAGCTGTTTTTTTAGCCTTAGGATCTATTTTCATAACATCAAAAAGGACTTCCCCCATTTGCTTTGGGCTAGCGATGTTAAAATTACAACCCGATTTTTCGTAAATGATTTTTTCTAGATCGTTTGACATGATCTTCAACTCGTCAGAGTATATATTCAAGAAGTCAGCATCTACGCGAATACCCTCCATTTCCATATCTGCTAGCACTGGCACCAAAGGCATCTCAAGTCGTTGCATAAGATGCGCCACTTGCTTATCTAGGAGTTCTTTTTGTAAGATGTCTTTTAATTGAAAGGTTACATCGGCATCTTCGGCAGCATACTCCGTTGCTTTTTCTAAGGGAACGTCTCTAAAATTGAGTTGTCCTTTACCGTTCTTGCCAATTAATTCTGTAATAGATACAGGTTTATAATTGAGGTATTTTTCTGAAAGGATATCCATGGAATGTCTCCCGTCAGGATTTGCGAGATAATGGGCTAACATGGTATCAAACTGAGGGCCAGCTATTTGTATGTCATATTTTAGAAGGACTTTAAGATCATATTTTAAGTTTTGAGCAATCTTTTCGATGGTTGCGTCTGCGAACAAATGCTTAAATTCTCCTAAAATAGCTTTGGTGTCTTCAAAGTCGTTTGGCATATTTACATAATACGCTTTGTTGTTCTCGTATGAAATAGCAAGACCAAGCACTTCCGCATCCATCTCCTCTAATGATGTGGTTTCGGTATCAAAACAAAAGGATTTTATGTTTTCTAATTCAGAGATTACAATTTTTCTTTTTTCTTGACTATCGATTAATTGATAGTCATGTTTGTTTGAATCAATGTTCTTTAGAACAACTAAGGTTTCTGTTTTATTGGGTAATAACGGGGAACTAGAAGCGGCCGAGCTACTGCTTGAAAATAGATCACCTTGAACAGAAACGGGAGCACTCATGGTCTCTTGAAAAACCCGCTTGGTTAATGTTCTAAACTCTAGCTCTGTAAAAAGTTGGTTAATTCGTTCTTTATTGGGCTCTTCTCGTAATAAGGACTCCTCGTTAAATTCAACTGGAACGTCAGTGATAATAGTTGCAAGGCTTTTGGATAAATACGCCTGATCCTTAAAGGTAATCAGGTTTTCAGCTAGTTTACCTTTTACCTTGTCGATATTCTCGTATATACCGTCCATACTTCCAAACTCCAATAAAAGCTTAGAAGCTGTTTTTGCACCTACGCCTGGAACTCCAGGTATGTTATCTACGGCGTCTCCCATAAGTCCCAAGTAATCAATAATTTGCTCAGTACGATGTAGTCCAAATTTCTGACACACTTCCTTTGGCCCCATAACCTCAGGTGGATTGCCACCTCTGGAAGGTTTAAACATTAGAATTTTTTCAGTCACGGCTTGACCAAAATCTTTGTCAGGAGTCATCATATAGGTGATATATCCTTCTTTTTCTGCTCGGGTGGCTAGTGTGACAATAACATCATCTGCCTCGTAGCCCGCTTTTTCAATAAGCGGAATATTGAAGGCGTCTATAATTTGTCGAATAAATGGTTCAGAACGCTTAATATCTTCAGGAGTTTCGTCTCTGTTTGCTTTGTATAACGGGTATTCTTGCTTGCGTACATTCTCTGATTTATGATCAAAACAAACGGCTATATGACTTGGGTCGTATTTTTCTAAAATTTCTAAAAGAGTTGTAGTAAAACCAAATATAGCGTTGGTATTCAGACCGTAAGATGTTACTCTAGGCGTTTTTATAAATGCATAATACGAACGAAAAATGAGTGCGTACGCATCAAGAAGGAAAAGTTTTTTTTCGGATGACATGATAGGTGGTCAAAAGTAGAACTATCTCGTCAATATTAGTGTTTTGATTCAGTAATTGCGATTAAAATAAGATTGGTTCAAACTTAAAATAGAGCCTTTGGTAGGTTTTTTCATATCTTGATGCGTAGATAAAAAAAGAACAATAAAAAAAGCGTGTCTATTTTCTGAATAAACACGCTTTTGTTGGGTATAAAATAAGTGACTTAATCTCTGTTCATAAAAAACTGAATGATGTACCATAACATCAACATAAATGAAGCAAATAGACCAAGAGATGCAATTACATATTGATCTGCGGTATAGCGGTGCACCATATTAGAGGTTTGATACAAAATTGATCCAGCTGCTAGTAATACCATAAATCCAGAGAATGCAAGACCTAGGTCAAATCCAAATGCCATTCCCGCCAAGATAATGCCAATAGCAACGATACTGCCAACCGTTAACGCTGTTCTCATAAAGGAAAAATCTTTTTTAGAAATTAAGACTACAGCAGATAAAGCAACAAATAATGCAAGAGTAACAAGAAATGCCTGTTCTAAAATAGCAGTACCGCCACTATAAGTCATAGCGATATAGAGTAATGGGACAAAAATAAAAGCCTCTGCTATGATGTATAATCCAAAGCCGAGGTATTGAGTGCGTTTGTCTTCATAGTTCGCAGCTAACTTTTCAGCATAGCTGGTAATAAACATAAAACCTCCTAGAACCAATAACCAAGTCCAGCCTTGGGTCATTTTCAGTCCAATATTTACGATGGCAGGAGTACTTAAAAAAACGTATTCTACCAGAACAAAGGCCAAAAACGCCAGTGCTACGTGCAAATAGGTTTTACGATAGAAGGTAGTTCTTTCCTCTACCGAAGCTTGATTTAAAAATAATTGAGATGATTCGTTGTACATGTTCGTAATGATTTAGAGTGGCAATAGTATTGCTTTTTTTTTGTAAATTATTTTTGTTTATCTATGTTCTTAGGGTAAAAATCTATAAAAATACCTGCGGATTAAATCCTCGTTAAAACAGAATTTATGAATATTACAACATTATCTATAGGATAAAGAAAGGTATTTTATAACAACATCATTCTAAATCCTAAATTTGCCAATTATCTCACGTTAAAAATGGTTTTTATCCCCAAATATAATTTAATAGAAGAATTAAAGTGGCGCGGTCTTTTTCACCAAGACGTGCCAGGCACCGAAGAGCTCCTCATGAAGGAAATGGTGAGTGGATACGTTGGTTTTGATCCAACTGCTGATTCGCTTCATATTGGCAA
The DNA here is from genome assembly GCA_945889315.1 of Chitinophaga pinensis. GTDB lineage: Bacteria > Bacteroidota > Bacteroidia > NS11-12g > UBA9320 > UBA9320. The sequence goes on along the minus strand of CAMDBP010000002.1, from coordinate 19,629 downwards.
CATGGTTCCGATTATTCTTTTGGTTCATTTGCAAAGAGCGGGTCATAAGCCCTATGCGCTTGTAGGAGGAGCCACAGGTATGGTGGGCGACCCGAGTGGTAAAAAATCAGAAAGAACACTTTTGAATTTAGAAACCCTCAATCATAATTTAGCGTGTCAAAAAAGACAATTAGAGCAGTTCCTGGATTTTAATGCCGATAGCAACAGTGCCGAGGTGGTTAATAATTATGATTGGTTTCAAAATTTCGGTTTTCTGGAGTTTATCAGAGATGTTGGAAAACATATTTCCGTGAATTATATGATGGCTAAAGACTCAGTAAAAAACCGATTAGAAGAGGGTATGAGTTTCACAGAGTTTAGTTATCAATTGGTACAAGGCTACGATTTTTATTACCTCTGGAAAGAAAAGAATGTTAAACTACAAATGGGAGGTAGCGATCAATGGGGAAACATTGTAACTGGAACCGAGCTTATTCGTAGAAAAGGGGAAGGAGAAGATGCTAAAGGGTACTCGCTTACGGCTCCGCTTATTACAAAAGCGGATGGCAGTAAATTTGGTAAAAGCGAAGGTGGTAACGTATGGCTTGATGCTGAAAAAACGAGCCCCTATGAGTTTTACCAATTTTGGATGAATACGACAGATGCTGATGCTGAACGGTACATAAAAATCTTTACCTTACACAGCAAGTCATGGATAGACAATATGATATCTGCTCATCAAGAAGCTCCTCATCAAAGGGCATTGCAAAAGGAATTAGCTAAATATGTGACTACTTGGGTACATGGTGAATCAGGATATGAGACTGCATTAGCCGCAACAGAGATCTTATTTGGTAATGGTACATCGGAAAGCTTGAGAAGTCTGTCTGAGAAAGATTTTCTTTCTGTTTTTGATGGTGTTAAAAAATCAGAAGTAGAAGAAATAGAAGGGGTTAGTATAGTAGACTTGTGTGGAGATACTGGTTTTTTGGCAAGTAAAAGTGAAGCACGAAGGGCGTTAAAAGAAAACTCTATATCTGTAAACAGCGAAAAGGTTAACGAAGATTTTACGTTTAGCAATGCAGACTTAATAAATGGCAAGTATATTTTGTTACAAAGAGGAAAAAAGAATAAATTCCTAATCTTAAAAAAATAGAATGGTATCACTCGACCCTAAAGAATTAACAATTCCTTTACTTCATCAGTATTTGCTTGGAAGCATTGGTCCCCGTCCTATTGCTTTTGCGAGTACAGTGGATAAGGATGGAAATAGAAACTTGGCTCCGTTTAGTTTTTTTAACGTGTTCAGTGCCAATCCACCTATTCTTATTTTCTCGCCTGCAAGAAGTGGCCGAACGAATACTACCAAGGATACGCACAACAACGTAAAGGAAGTAGCAGAAGTGGTTATAAATGTGGTTACCTATGATATGGTGCATCAGATGAGTTTGGCAAGTTCTCCGTTTGAAGCCGGGGTAGATGAATTTGAAAAAGCTGGGTTTACACCGGTAGCTTCAGATAGCATTCGTCCCTTTAGAGTGAAAGAGTCGCCTATACAAATGGAGTGTAAAGTTTTAGAAGTAAAGGAATTAGGTCAAAATGGGGGAGCTGGAAATCTAGTTATTTGTGAGGTGCTAAAGATCCATATAAGTGAAAGTGTTTTGGATGAAAAAGGAATGATTGATCAAGAAAAGATTGATTTGGTGAGTAGAATGGGCGGCAATTGGTACTGCCGGGCGAATGGTGAGGCATTATTTGAAGTGGACAAACCACTAACCACCATTGGTATCGGAGTAGATGCACTGCCAGCTAAACTAAAAACATGTAAACAGCTTACAGGTAATGACTTAGGAATTTTGGGAAATTTGCAATCTGTACCCAATAACGAAGAAATGATGAACGAGCTTCTCAAGCTGCCTATTGATCTTAGCATCCAGCTAGCGAAGCAATTATTAATTGCGAATAAACCAATTGCAGCGTATGCTGTTTTAACTAAAATAATATAAATGAATATATCGAAGTTCTTATTCAAGTTTGTAATTGTCTGTTCCTTTATTATCCGGTTGGGTTTAGTTATTCTTCCGGTCGCTACTGTTGGTGTTTTGGCAAAAGAAGGAGGCTGGAAATATGGTTTCACATTTATTCAAAATAATATGAGCGTAGCAATTTTCATTTCGTTTGCGCTAGCATTTCTAATCTCGTTATACCACGCGGTGAGTTTTGAAGAAATAGAAGGAGCTCCAGATGAAAATTTTATGAAGGTGGATCAGATAGTAACCGTTCAAGGTAATTGTTCGTTGGGAATCTTAGAAGGATTTTTGAAATCGGACAAAAAGTATAAAGACGTTAGAATCGTTGGGGATTCTCTTATTGCAGGTAGAAAGGTGCATTTATCTAATGCTGATAAAATTGAAATTACCGCAGAGGAAAGTATTTATACTATTCACAGTAGGCCTTTTGCGGCATGGTGGTTTATAGATTTTGGGCGAAATTTCAAAAATGTTAAGGAAATAGCTACGTTTATAAAGTTAGGAAAATGAAAATTACAGTGCTCTCTGGATCTGCCAGAAAAGGAAACAATACATTAAGAGTGGCTAGGGCTATAAAAAAGCTACACACTGAAACTACCATTATTGACTATCAGCAGTATGATATTCCTTCGTTTTCAGAACAGTATATCATTTTGGGACAAGAAACACGTTTTCAAAAGGAGTTAATCGATGCGGTAGAGGACTCAGACTTGCTCATTGTGCTTACCCCAGAATATAATTGGTTTCCAAGTGCAGAGGTAATTAATACAATTCATCAACTGGCGGGTAATACCTACAAGCACATTTTTGACAATAAAGTGGTTGCTACGGTAGGAGTTAGTACAGGACGAGGGGGAAGAATGCCGGCGGTACAATTAGGCTATGTTTTTAATAAGATTTTTAACGTATTTGACTTAAATAGCATTACTAGCCCCCGTACTTTTGAAGCGCAAGAAGTAACAAAGTGTATAGACGGGGATGGAAATTTACTTGAAAACGAGCAGTTTAATGTAGGATTCAAGGGATTTATAGATTATTCTTTGAAAGTTGCAAAAAGATGGCACGCAACCAACTGAAAACTTTTAATTTGCGGACTTAATTCGTCACGCAAAATGAAACAAACTTTAGTTGCCATATTAATGGCCTTTTCTCTTTTGGGATTTTCTCAAAACACCACGTTTACGAGGGTCATCAATAATGACTCCACAGATCAATTACAAGCGGCATTTCAAAATACTTCAGGTGATTATTATATTCTTAGTACAACCAACAGCGGAGGTGAAGGTAAAAAAGACGTTCAGGTTACTAAGACAAATGGTTTAGGTGTTACCCAATGGTCCTATACCTACGGGACTAAAGGAAATGACGTGGGTACAAATATGAACACTACAACGGATGGCGGTGCAATTATCTGTGGTTATTCCGATAGTCTCACCGGGCAAGGTGACGAAGATATTTTTATAACCAAAATAACGTCAGCGGGTGTACAAGAATGGACACGATACATACGGAGTGACAGTATGGAAAGAGCTACCGATGTTATACAAAGTAAATCAGGAGAATATTATTTAACTGGTTATATGAAACTGGACACAATGGACATCAATATCGTTGTAGCCAGGTTCAATAGCTCAGGAACAACTCTTTGGGTAAAAACATATGGTGGAGACGGAGACGATATCGGTAATGCCATAATTGAAGATGATTTGAATAGAATTGTCATCTTAGGTAGCATGGCCAATGATTCAACCAATATTGGTAGTGCAGGGGATAAGGACCTTAGTATTATGGCATTGAATACCACAGGTACCATTTTGAGAATACGAAATATTGGAACAACGACAGACGATGCAGGCAGTGCAATAATCTTAGCTCCAGGCAAAAAATATTATGTAGCTGGCACTACTGAAAAAGGTTTTGGAACAGGTTCCAACGGGATGATATTGTCCTTAGATTCAAACTTTAATACGTTAAATGCGAGTTGGTTAGGTGGATTAGAAGACGACAGAATAGAAAGTTTAAGACTTTTAGCAAACGGTAAAATTTTGGTAAGTTCATCTACAGTTGGCAGCTTGAGTCCACGTGATGCTTACGTTTTTGAGTATGACCCTTCAACAGGTGCTCCAAATCTTGTGTTTGTGATTGGTGGAGTGAGCTCGGATGCTACTTCAAATGCAGTGCTAGCGGGAAGAGAGCTCACTGGATACACCTTGGTTTCTTCGGGTTACTCCTTGGGTGGCACTAATACAGAAGATATTTACATTTCTAAATTGAATGAATTGTTTGACAATCAATGCGGGTTCCCACAAGATAATATCAATTTCGGATCACTTTCGGTAAGTTCTGGTGTTTTTGCAAATAGCGCTTCACACTCAGTATATGGCGGAGCATTGTTTTCACGCTCTAGTATTTCGAATAGTGATACGTTACTATGCTGTAAATTGGAAGCACGAACCATTGGAGATTCGCTGGCTATCTGCGGCGTCGAATCCATAAATTTAGGAAGACAATCTATAAGTGGGTATCAGTACAGCTGGACGTCGCTAAGTGGCGCTAGTTTCTCTAGTAGTTCTGCAAATCCAACAGTATCGCCGTCAGTATCTACCTTATATAAATTAGTGGTGTCATCATCAGATGGGTTATGTGCTCAAGATTCGGCACTTGTATATTTGAAAGTAAATCAAAAATTAAGTGTTACGCCAATTCGTGATACATTCGTTTGTATAGGGGATAGTATTTTGATAACTGCAACCTCTGGCATGAATTATTATGAGTGGAATACCCCAACGGGCAAATTAACTCAATCGTCTATTTACGTAAAAGTAACATCTCCTAACATCCGTCTGTTTAGCATTGATAATAATTCATGTACATACAGAGATACATTTAGTGTTGTCCAAAAATCACTACCCCAATTTAGTTTGGGAAGCGATACGACAATCTGTGAAAATTTAACTGTCACACTCAAGGGTCCGGCGAGCATGCAGACGTATGTGTGGAATAACGTGATTACGGGTTCTAGGACCTACACAACAAATGTTTCTAAAATTCATAAGCTTAGCGTAGTAGACTCATTTGGTTGTAAATTTAACGACAATATCGAAGTATTAACAGTACCCAATTCACCGTTTTCACTAGGTCCAGATACATTGGTTTGTCCTGGTTCTAATTATACCATCTTTGGTCCGTCAGCACTCAAATTTTATAAATGGAATAACGTGTCTTCTGCATTGGCAAGTAAAACCGTAAATGCTGCAGGAAAATATTGGGCAGAAGCTTACAATAGTTTCGGATGTCCAAGTTATGATACTGTAAATATTTCATTCTACCCAAGTTCCTCTTTTAGTTTAGGAGCTGATCTTGGTTTTTGTGATGTGATTAATTATACCATTACCGGTCCCTCTGGAAAGAAAAATTATCTTTGGTCAGATAGCTCAACAAATCAAAACTTAACCATTGATACAGTTGGTATTTATCACTTAAAAATAGTAGACGATAATAAGTGTGTATTTAGAGACACTGTCAAAGTAACAGTATCGGAAAGTCCTATCATTTCGTTGGGAACAGTGACTAAAATACCTGCAAGTGGAATCTTAGAGCTAACACCGGGTGCCGGTTTCAAAACATATACATGGAATACGGGGGCATCTAGTGCGATTTTACAAGTTACGGATACTGGAACCTATTTTGTTACGGTGATTGACAGTAACGGCTGCTCTGGCTATGCATCTATATATATCAATAAAACAGCGGATATACGTTACATCAACGGTGCGCGACATAGTGTATATCCAAATCCTACAAACGAAGTTCTTCACATTGAAGGTGGCAGTGAGTTGTCTAAATCTGAATTGGCGATTGTGGATGGTTTAGGTAAAGTAGTATACTGTAATGAATCATTTAATGGGATTGAAACCATAAATGTAAAAGGTTTTCCTGCTGGGTTATATCGTGTAATTATTTCTTCGGAAGAAAAAGCCCTAAACTTTAACGTTTTGGTGGCACATTAATTTATGTCCATAGAAATTAAAAATCTGACTAAAGTTTATGGAACTCAAAAAGCCATTGACAGTATTTCATTTAGCATTAGCTCTGGTGAGATAGTTGGGTTTTTAGGTCCTAACGGAGCGGGAAAGAGCACTACAATGAAAATATTGAGTGGTTATATTCCCCAAACTTCTGGTAACGCAAGTATTTTGGGTATGGATGTTGCAAAAGAGCCACTCAAAATAAAGGAACGAGTGGGTTATTTGCCTGAACTTAATCCCTTGTACAATGAAATGTATATTAAAGAATATTTGCAGTTTAATGCAGATATATACAAAATTAAAAATGCCAAGGAGGCTATCGAACATGTTATTGAAATAACAGGATTGACGTTAGAAAGAAAGAAAAAAATAGGTCAATTATCTAAAGGCTATAAGCAGCGTGTAGGACTCGCTCAGGCATTGCTTAATAATCCGGATGTATTGATCTTAGATGAACCAACTTCAGGTCTGGACCCAAATCAAATGACAGAAATCCGAAAGCTGATCGTAGAGCTAGGGAAGAATAAAACTATTCTCTTATCAACGCATATAATGCAAGAAGTTGAAGCGATGTGTAGCCGTGTTATTATCATAAACAAAGGAAAGATAGTTGCCGATGATCAAGTGGGGAATATTAAAAACAGGTTAAAAAACACTGCTAAAACAACACGTGTAAGATTTCGTGATACCATTGAAGTAACCAAACTAAAAGAGCAATCTGGCATTAAGGCAGTTGTCGCTATAGAGTCTAATGTCTATGAAGTGACGGCAAGTAACGGTACAGATTTAGCTGAATTGTTATTTAAATTTGCGATCGCTTCAAATACAATTATTACAGAACAAATAGAATTGTCCGAATCGTTAGAAAACGTTTTTCATCAGTTAACCAAAAATGTATAGCATATTTAAAAAAGAGATACGCAGCTTCTTAAGTTCGCTTATAGCCTATGTTGTCATTATCGTATTCTTGCTACTTAATGGCCTTTTTACCTGGGTTTTTGCAGATGGGAATGTGCTTACGCTGGGCTTTGCCAATCTAGATGTATTGTTTTACATGGCACCATGGATATTCATTTTTCTTATTTCCGCTATTACCATGAGAGCTATTTCTGAAGAAATAAAGCAAGGCACATATGAAATATTGGGGACCAAACCTCTCACTGATTTAAATATTATTTTAGGTAAATATTTTGCTGCTGTGGTCTTGGTATTTTTCGCCATAGTACCAACTTTCATTTATTTTTATTCGATTTATCAACTAGGCTTACCCAAGGGGAATATTGACGTGGGAGCAACTTGGGGATCGTATATAGGACTTATTTTATTGGGAGCGTGTTATGCGGCCATTGGTCTTTTTGCTTCTGCAATAACACCTAATCAAATTGTCGCGTTTATTTTTAGCATGGTTCTTTGCTTCTTTTTCTATGTTGGTTTTCAGCAGTTAAGTAATCTTAACTTATTTGGTAGCAAAGACAGCATTGTGCAGGCTCTGGGTATACAGTATCATTATGATTCTATAAGTAGAGGAGTGATAGATACTCGGGATTTAGTCTATTTTGGGTCCTTGATTACCTTTTTTTTAGGTTTAACATATTTAACATTGGATAGCAGAAAATGGTAAAAAAGTTTAAAACCAATACTCGGAAAGGTATGCTCATCCGGAAAATGGGCATAGCATTTACAGTTATAATTTTGCTCAATATAGTAGCCGATTCATTTTATACTAGGCTAGACCTTACCAAAGAAGGAAGGTTCACTCTGTCTAACTCTACTGAAAAGTTGATTAATAAAATAGAAGATGATTTATATATTACCGTTTTTTTGGATGGCGACATTCCTGTAGATTATAAAAGGTTGCAATCTGCAACAAGGGACATGCTCAATGAATATAGATTGACATCTTCCGGCAAAATAAGCTTTGATTTCGAAGACGTACTCGAAGACAAGGAGCTTAAAGACAAAGAAAAAATCTTAGGGGAAATCTATGGAAAAGGTTTGCGTATTGAAAGGTCGGAAACTGCGCCAGACGAAGCTCCTTCTGAAAAGTATATCATTCCTGCTGGTATCGTGTTTTACAAAGGCCAGGAATATCCCTTCAACTTATTAAAAAGAGAATTTGGAAAACCGCTGGAAGAAGAAATTAACGGTTCTATTGAGCTTTTAGAGTACGAAATAGGAAACGCCATCAGGAAGGCCATTGTAGGTAAAGATGTGAAATTAGGTTTCACCACGGGCCATGGGGAGCTAAGTCCGCTAGAAACCGCAGATATTGGTAAAGAACTAAGCGGATACTATAGTATAAACCTGATTAATTTGAACCTAACCGATTCAAATTGTTATAAAATATTTGCTAAAGATGTGATCGCTCAACCGGACAAACCCGTTTTTACAATCTTGGTTGAGGGGCTCATTAGAGAACTGAAAAAATTTAATGGAATCGTAATCGCGAAACCTACGAAACCGTTCACTGAACCTGAAAAATACGTATTAGATCAGTATGTAATGAATGGAGGGAAAGTGATCTTTTTGGTCGAAAACTTATTGGCAGAAATGGATTCAGTGGCGAAGTATGGTCAGGTAGCAACTATTAATCACAACCACAATTTAGATGATTTGCTGTTTCATTATGGGGTAAAAGTTCAACCTACATTGGTGCAAGATTTACAATGCCACGGCATACCAGCTATTAATCAACAAACGAATAGACCAGGTTTCTTCCCGTGGATGTTTTATCCTTTGTACAGCGCAGTGGACGATAATCCGGTTTCCAAAAACTTAGAAAATGTATGGGGACAATACAGTAGCACCCTAGATACTACCACCCGTAAGTTACTTAAGCATACCGTCCTTCTTCGATCATCACTTAAAAGCAGGGTTGCACATAACCCGGTACTCATTTCGTTAGATTTATTAAAGATAACTCCTGATCCTGCTAATTTTAATAAAGGGAATCAGATAGCAGCCGTATTAGTAGAGGGTGAATTTACGAGTCCTTTTCGGTTTAGAGAAGGTATAAAAAAAGCATTTGACATTCCGTTTATTGGTTCTGTGAAGAATAACGCAATAATCGTTATTGGGGATGGCGACATCATACGAAATCAAACATCTTCTGACGGTCAAGTATATCCGTTAGGCTATGATAAATTTGCTTCCAAACATTTTGGAGCACCTGTAGAGTTTGCCAATAAGAAATTTTTCATGAATTGTGTAGACTATTTGTGTGATGAGACAAATCTTATTGAGGTACGAAGTCGCGAAGTAGAACTAAGATTATTGGACAAAGTAAAGATCAAAAAGGAGCGTGCTTTTTGGCAAAGTATAAATATGATAATTCCTATTTTATTGGTAATTATATTCGGGCTTATTAATTCGATGTATCGCAAAAAACGCTGGGCATAGCTTACCATGAGAAAGTGGCTAACGTACATATTACTTTTAGCAATACTTATTGTCTCTGGACAAGATAACCATTTCGTTAACGTTTCTGCTACCCCCGGATTTTTATTAGCACATAGGGCAGATTTACTCGGCTTAGCAGCTCATAATTACGGTGTCGAATTATCATACGAGCAAAATAAGTTTAATTCAACTTGGGGTTCCGACTATAAAAAACCGAGTGTTGGGTATGGTGTTTTATACTATAATTTAGGCAAACAGGAAACCGGGCATGCTTTTGGTTTACTCACGCACGTTAAGTTGAATATAGCCACGATAGGAAAATCAGACATACGATTTAGAATGGGTGCTGGTTTAGCGTACCTCACCAAAAAGTTTGAGGTGTACGATAACCGTCGAAATCAAGCGATAGGTAGCCATTTTAACGGTAGTATGCAATTTGGTTTAATTGGCCACACACCTATATTATCCAAAAATTATTTAGAGTACGGTATCTCTATTTCTCATTACTCTAATGCGGCTTTTAAAGTGCCAAATTTGGGGTATAATATTCCTTCGGTAACGGTAAGATATGGATTTGGATTAGGAGAAAAGCAGAATAAAACACCTGAATTAGCATTATCAGACAAAAAGATCGATTGGCGTGCGGCATTAATTTATGGTAAGAAGCAACGTAACTTTGGGGATCCAATTAATTTTTATAATTACGGTGTTCTGTTACGAGGGATTAAAAATGTAAGTAATACAAAGGCTTGGAGATTTGGTGCTGATTACACCCTAGACAAAACGTATAAGTACTCTGAGAACAATTTAATTTCGTTAGACTCCATATCTATAGGCGAGCAGTCTGAACTAGCTGTAGCAGCTGGATTTCAATGGAATTTTGGAAGAGTTGACGTTATCGCAGAAATAGGGGCATATGTATATAGACCTGCAGTGTTAAAAAATCCATTAAGTCAGCGGATGGGTTTGAGCTATAGATTAAATGAGCATTGGAATGCCCAAGGTACATTGCGTTTTCATAGAGGGGTTGCTGATTTTTTTGAAATGGGTATGGGTTATACGCTATGAAGAAAATCGTTTACATAGGAATTTTGGTGACCTTATGGTCCTGTCAACGTGGGGATAATTGTTTCACCAGTAAAGGAGCTAACGGTATTATATCAAGGAAACTAGAGGTTTTTGACAAGATCAGCATTGAAAATAGACTAAATCTAATAATAACTCAGGATAGCACTAAAGCAGGTGAAGTTAGTATTAGTGGTCCAGAAAATTTATTGGAGGAAATTACTACGGAGGTTCACGGAGGTTGGTTGCGTATTAAGAATACCAATACGTGCAATTTTGTTAGGAGTTATGATTATGAATTAACCGTACACGTATTTTTAAAGGATCTGAGTATACTCAATGTGGATGGAATTGCATCTGTAAAAACAGAAGATACGCTAAAGATAAAGAAGCTAGATATTGAACATCTTGCTCTATCGGATATACACTTAACGTTAAGTGGTGAGGAGGTTTTTTTGCGATCGAGAAATTCTGCACATACAAAGTTAGATGGAAGAATAAAGGTGTTTAAAGGTTCCATAGAAGAAATTTCGGATGTAGATGCGGAGTTTTTGATTGCGGAGGAAGTGTTACTCGACACACACACACCGATAGATTGCCTAGTCAATGCCTCTAAAGGTCTATACGTGAAACTATATGGGCCAGGAAGTATTGTGTACGTGAATGAGCCTTCGGAATACAAAATTGTAGATGTACAATTAAGCACGGGAAGGCTGCGTAAAAAATAAAAAGGAGCATTTTGCATATGCTCCTTTTTACGTGTGGTGATTAAAAACTTAGGTTATACTAATGTTTTTTGGCTTTGATTCTTCTTTTTTAGGTACGAGGACTGTTAAAATCCCTTCTTGAAACGTAGCACTTATGGCATCTAAATTTGCGTTTTTGGGTAAAAGTACATCGCGTGTGAACATACCGTAGTTAAACTCTGAGTGTAGAATCTTGTTGTCTGAAGTGATGGCGTTGCGCTGGGCTTCTATCTTGATAATAAGATCTTCTTGTCGTATCCTAATGTTTTCTTTAGGTACTCCCGGAAGACTGAGTTGTAGCATGTAGCGGTCATTATTCTCAGATAATTCGACAGCAGGTTTATAGGATACGTCTGGCTTAATGGACTTTTCAGATAGCATCTCGTTTACGATTTGTCCGAAGTTATTGATAAGGACGTCAGAAAAAATAGTAGGGTTACTTTTAAGTTTCATTTTATATTTTGTTATTTGATAGGGAAGGTTCAATTGCTGTTCCTTACCCAATAAAACGACAAAAAGGCGCAATTTGACTAAAATAAAATTATAAAAGAGCCAAAATGGCCGCTATATGGCGACCACGATAGTATTAATGTCTTGAAAAATTTCAGTACTTACGTTTTTGTAGAGCATGCCAAGTTCGATGATAAGTGAACTGAGTTGCTTATTTTCCGTTTCCGTTCTGCTAATTGTGTTAAAGATTACTATACCTCCAACGGCGGTATGAGATTTTATCGCCTTTAAGAAATCGGGATCTTTTAGGAGTATAGAATTATTTAATTCCTTAAATAGATCCACAAGAATAATATCATATTGAACAACATCTTGACGCAAAAATTCGGCAGCATCACTGCACACTATATCCGGCTTCAGTTGAAACAGATGGGCAAAGTGGTCCTTATATAGTTCAATAATCGTAGCATCATATTCAATGCCTATAAGTGTGTTTTTATAGTTGTACTTCTGATCCAATAGTTCTACTATACTTCCGCATCCAAAGCCCAATATTAATATACGCTGCGCTTCTTGTATTTTGTGCCTGTAAGGAGTTAAAGCTCTTGCGATAACTTTTGAGGCGTTACCAAACGAGAAGTTAGCGTCCTTAGTGTTTAGAGTTTTCTTACCATTACTCCATACCAATTCAAGATAGTCATTTTGAAGGGAGCTTGTTTTTAAAATAGGAATGTCCCAAAAATAGGAGCACAGCTGAATAAGTGTTTTTTTCATAAAAAAAGCCTTCTGTTTTTAAGCAGAAGGCTGAAGTTTAAATCTTTCTATGGATATAAATTAGTGTTGTACAATAACTTTGGTAACCGCTTTTGATTTGCTTCCGATTACTTCTATAAAATAGTTGCCATTGTTTAAATTCTCTGTTTCTAGTTTGATAACACCACTGTTAGTGCCTTTTTGACTTTCTACTAATTGACCAGCAATGCTGTAGACATTAAGTGTATAAGCACCTACAATTTCAGAATTGATAGTTACAAGGTTATTCGCAGGATTAGGATAAGCCTTAATAGCTGGTTTTACGCTTGTATTGTCTGGTCTTATACCCGCAGTAAGTGAGTTAGATTCCCATATACCCATACCATGTGTTGCTGCGTAAATTTTTACACCTGACCAAGGTTTTGATTTATTTTGAATAACTTCAAATACAGGAACACGAGGCATTGGCATATCTGTTTTTACGCCAGTGATGTTCTCTGTCCATGTTGGTGCTGCTACATTTCCATTATTTGTTGCCCATACGCCAAATTCAGTACCAAGTACAATAAGCTTTGGATCGTCTTTACTTATTAAAGCATGGTACACTGGGAATTTAGGTAAGGCGCCTTGGATGCTTGTCCAGTTAGGAGAAGCAGCGCTTAAGTTAGTCGTGATATAAACATAATTGGTGTTGCCATAGTTGCCTAACGATACTACTGCTCTATCTGAATTAGCGTTGTCAATAGCAATTGATGTAATGGTTCTATTTGCAGCTGAAAGGTTGCCAGTGATTTCAGTTTGAACTAACTCAGCTGCTATTGCGTCGTATTTTTTCACAACAGTTGTATCGAAGTTAGCACTAAGAAGATTATCTATTCTGTATATTTTACCTCCAGAAGTGGTAGCATAAAGTGAATTACCGTCCTTTGATGTAGTCATGTAGTGTATACCTCTTTTGTCGGATACTCTAAACCATCTTATAGAACCTCTTCCTTTTGGCTTTCCAGCGTCAAATGCTTTACCGTTAGCGTCTGTACACATCCAAATTCCATTGTCCATAGCAAAAAATAAACGAGAATTAACGAGGGTATCATCTCCAGCAACCGCACCAGTTCGTTGTATGCGGTCAATAACGGTAGGATCTTCCCAAAGGGTTAGCGGATTATCGAAATAGCTAGTAATGTTAGCATTCTCATTATTAGGTGTTTTGAATGAAGCGGCAATACGATTATCCCACATGGATCCCATATCAGAACCACCAGTGATAGATCTGTTTAGACCGCCATATTGATTTTCGGCGAACATTATATTAGGATCGTATTGAGAAATCTCACACTGAAATCCGTCGCCACCTAATATATCGAATGAATTTTTACGTGGGAAAGTTTCACCACTTAAAATCAAGGTATTGTTATCTTGAGTACCTCCAATAACGCGATTATCTGAACTAGCAGCTATACCAAAAAATTGTGTTGTGATATAGTTTAAGCTAATGTCACGGTATCTATCTAATTCTGCATTTGTGGTTCTAGCTACACCTCCGTCATTACAAATGTACATGATAGGATCTTTGCCAGTATTATCAAAGGTTATGTGGTGTTTATCTGCATGAACTCCGAAAGGATTCGTAGGTGAATTAAATGTATTGCCTACAATTTTAGGTCCCTCTGATAAGGTCCATTCTGCAAGTTGTACTCCGCCAATAAAAACTCTGTCCTTATCTCTTGGGTGCACACCTATCGCCAAATTATAATCCCCTTGTGATTGAACACCAACATTTGTAAACGGAGCAAAGAATTGACTGATTTGTCCTACTTCCTGGGTAAATGTAAGTCCTGCGTCTGTAGATCTATACAATCCTCTTAATGCACTATTATAGGAAGTTCCATTTAAGCTTGCTTGACCTACAACCACTAGGTAGCAATAGTTTGGGTCACTTTCTGACCATGCAACTCCGCCTCTGGTGTTAGAAGTTATTCCAGAAATCAGTTTATAATCGTCTTTATTGGTTGCATCTGTTGCTCTCCAAAACGTATTCCCGATATAGGCAATGATGGTTCCGTTTTTATTGAATTTGATATCTTTACAGCTTCCGCCTCTGAGTAAAGTCCATGATGCACCTCCATCAGCACTGTAGCGTAAACCGTTTTGTGAACCACAGAAAACTATATTTTGTGTTGGATGTGATGCCAGTACGAAGATGTTTCCGAAGGTGTTTGCGCTGATTACTTTTGAGAATGTATTACCATCTGTAGATTTGTACATCCCCATTCCGTTAAATGAGCTACTTTCAGTACCATCAACATTTATATAGATGCCATTTTCTCCTGTTCCGTAATAAATTGCACCGTCATTAGTTTGTGTCATACCTATCACACCGAAATTATCGCTTTCAGCGGTTAAAGGATACCATGTTCCACCTTGATTTACCGATTTAAAAACGGAACCTGAAACGCCACCGCTATACAGGATTTGAGGATTGTCTTTGTCAATTACTAAACATCTCGTTCTACCTCCTACGTTATCTGGACCTCTAAAATCCCATTTGAGTGGCCAAGACGCCTTGTATTTACTTGAATTTAAGGCTTTTATCTGACCCATTACCTCAGCAACGTCTTCGTTAGAAACTGTGCCAGTTACTTGATTGGCTCTAAGTAACTTCATGTAGCTTGAGTAACCATCTATGCCTTGTGCCACTTTTTCTCTAGGAGAATACGATGTTTCTAAGCTAAGGTAACCAAGTGTAACTAATCCAAAAAGGAAGCATCCTGCAATAATTGATAGTTTTGTATTTTTATTCATTTGCTGTATTGTATGGTTTAAAACACACAAATTTAGTTTTTGATTTAAAACTATCAAGTATTAGTTCAGTAAGGGCTTGTTTTGATTTACTAACGTCTTGTTTTTCTTAGGTTTAGATCCTAATTTATAAGACAGATAAATTGAATAAAATGATCTATTAGTTGTCCGATAAAGTATGGTTATACCTTGAGGGAATAAATCTGCGCGTGCTCCAGCGGTCCATTGCTTTAGTACACAAGATTCATGTTTATTCGCACTAAGCTGAATATCAGCATGTAAACCAAGTTCATAAGTTAGCTCTTTAAAACCCCTAGTCCAAGTAGTTGGTCCATAAATATTTTCTTGGTTGGCAAGAGTTTCGTCATTTTGAACTATAATCAGCGCCTGTCTATTTTCTACTTTTGGATCTAAGTAACGAATGTAATAGGGTTTCAGAATCCCAATACTTGGTCCAAAACAAATACCTAATTGTAAGTTTTGTGTGTTGGGCGTATACGTGTTAAGTCTCTTAGATATGTAATATCCGATTCTAAGCGTCCCTGCCGAATTTACTTTCCCGAGCACATACTGTTTTGGATTTATGGTATTCGGGTTCTGTACGACTGTTTCATTAATCGTTCTTAAGGTTTGAAATTCAAAATGTAAACCTTTTTGGTACGCAGCAGTAAAGGGAGACAAGGATGATGAAAGCGTAAAACCAAAGCCATTCGTTGATGCAATAAGTCCACCATTTAAGTTCTTTTGATAGCTTCATTGGCTGAATGACGAAATAGTGGCCAACAAAAGGAGTATTAAACTTGATTTCCTTGATAACACAAGCTTAATACGCGCAATACTATGTAGCTGTCTGTTAGAGATAGAGTAAAAGTAATAATTTAATTTATCATTGTCCTAAACTTTAACAAAAATGACAGCAACTGTTCAATATCAGACTAATCTAAGAACTCAATGTACGCATCTAGCATCTGCGTCTAGCATACACACAGATGCTCCCGTTGATAACAATGGAAAAGGTGAGCTATTCTCCCCTACAGATTTAGTAGCAACTGCGTTGGCTTCGTGCATGATAACCGTAATGGGTATAAAAGCCGAGCAATCAAATATTCAATTCACGCAAGTACACGCAACAGTAAGTAAAGTAATGGCCAGTGATCCAAGAAGAATATCAGCCATAGAAATAAAACTAGAAGTAGGTGATAGTTGGAACGAGAAAGAGCAAAAAATAATGGAAAATACCGCTAAAACCTGTCCAGTTGCTCAAAGCCTGCATCCAGATATCAAACAAGAAATAGCTTTTATTTACAAATAAGAGAGAATTGCACTAGGTTTAATACCCATATGACATGCCACAAATACCACTTCTTTGTTTTTTAAAAGGATAACTTGTGGTGATTCATGATCTACACCTAATTGGCTGGCTATTAGCAATGAGGTGCTTCTATTTGCAACCACATCTATCAAAACAACATGAGCGCGTTCATCAAGATCTGCTTGACTTTCAATCAATCGATTTAGCGCAACGGAACTAATAGAACACCTATTGCTATGTTTAATGATAAGAACTGGCTTAACCTCTAAATAGAGGCTAGAGGCATCAATATCAGTTGTGTACGACCACATGTAGTATTATCCGATAACTTCCGGAGAAGCTTTCGTTATCTGGCCAACACCTGGGCAAGCATCACGCGATCTACAAGAGGTGAAGGTTGCAGAAATAAATAGCGCAATAGCAACTATGGATAAGATTTTTTTTACGTTCATTTTTCTAATTTAATATTGTAGCGATAAGTAGGTAACGATAAAATCACCAATTATAGTGCGAAGTAACGATATTATAAATGTATTAGAAAGTGAAGAAGCAATTTCATTTATTAATGACCATTTAAATGCTCATTTGCCATCTATTTCGTTGAAATATGCAGGTAAAACAAATTTTAATGTTACGGTATGCCTACAATTAATGGCTGTATATGTCAAGGCGCAAAAAAAAATACCGCTTTTTGGGACCAAGCGTCTTGCTATTGATCAGCGCTCATACGAGCAATGTACTTCACAAGCTATAGCAAAATATAAATGTTCCTTTATTAAAGGGGAAACCTTGTTAGATATTACAGGCGGCGTAGGAGTAGACAGTATTTTTCTTTCATCTGCATTCCAATCCGTTTTAGCGGTAGAAAAAAATAAAGAATTACACGAGCTTGCTGCCTATAACGTAGCTAAACTTGGCATATCAAATCTTTCCAGAATTTGTGGCGAAGGTGCTAATTTTCTAACTAAAAAATACGATTGGATATACGTAGACCCCGATAGACGAGCAGGTAAAACGAGAGCTGTAGCTTTGCCCCAATTAGAACCCAATGTGTTGGATCTATTGCAGGATTTCAAAGGTTGTGCAAATTGGGTCTATATAAAGCTCTCACCCCTCTTTGATGTAGCTGAAATTTGGAGACAGTTTATGAATGTGAATGCAGTGCATCTAATAGCAGAACGAGGTGAAATTAAAGAGGTAGGTGTACTTTTGGATATGGCCAGAAGTAGTCATCAAAAAAAAGTTGTTTTGAAAGATGTTTATACTGATTTTTCACGAGATATAAATCTTGAAGTACCTGTTGTATTCAAATTTTCTGAAGAAATCAAAGGACCTTTTTTACTCGTTCCATTGGCCTTAGTTGCTAAGGCATCAGCTGCTCATTTTTTTCTTACAGGTACTCAAACATCTAAACATGAAACATTTGACGTATATTTTTCAACCTCATCAATTGTTTATGGATTTAGAAGTTTTGAAATAGTGATTCAAACAAAGATTAATCCCAAAGAGATCAAAGCAGCGTGTGACAATTTGGGTATAACACAGCTTAATATTGTTATTAAGGGAATAGGAGATACTCCGGAGTTATGGCATAGAAAATTAGGAACAAAGGACGGTAGCACCTATTTTTTATTCCTTCTTAAAGGAAATAAAAGCCATGCTATTATAGTGAAGTCTATTTTTTAGAGACGATAAAAGCTTCTAAAGCAGCCACCATACTAGGATGCTCAGGAGATGGTGCCGTAATTGTATTTATTAAACCTGCTTTTTCTAACGCTTCATTTGTAGATTTTCCCCAACCAGCAATAGCTCTGTTTTCTTGCTTGAAATCAGGAAAATTAGCAAAGAGAGACTCGATGCCTTGTGGACTAAAAAAAACTAAAATATCATAGTAAACACTTGCTAAACCGGACAAATCGGAATTTACGGTGTTATACATGATTGCTTGCGTACACTTTATGCCCATTTCACTAGCAAAATTGGGTATTGTTTCTTGTCTAATATTTGAACAGGGGAATAAATAATCTAACGCTTTATGCTTTTTAAGTAATTCTAAGAAAGAGGCATCTGTTCCTTTTCCTACAAACATTTTACGTTTGCGTAGTTGAGTGTATTTTTGGATGTACAAAGAAACTCCTTCGTTTGTACAGAAATACTTCATAGTCGGGGGAATTTCCACTTTCATTTCATCTACGATTCTAAAGAAATGGTCGATGGCGTTCCTTGAATTAAAAATAACGGCATCGTGATCTAGGATTCTAAGTTTTTGCTTGCGAAGCTCTCTAGCAGGAATACCCTGTACCTTTATAAACGAATGAAAATCAATTCGCACACCGTGTTTTTCGGTGAGAACATCATAAACGGTTTTTTTACTGCCCGGATGAGGTTGCGATATTAGAATACTCTTTATGCTCATGAATCACCTTAACTATTTACAAATAATACTTTGACAATTACTAATGCAGGAACTATTTCAAAGGTGCAAAGGTACACAAAAAGAGTAAATATGGAGTACTTAAAGTTGTTCTGCAAAAGCAATATAGTGCCGAATAATCGCACTAAAAAATATAGGATGCTAAAGACAAGTAAAATAGTTAAGTAGTTGCTAGAAAGATTCTCATAAAAAACATCAATCAATAATATAAAAGTCACTATTAGTGCAAACCATTGATTTAGACTGTATTGAAAATCCAGCAATTTACTGCCGGTGCTAATGGAGTTATGTAAACTGAAGTAAAATGAATTTGCTATAAATTTAACGATAAACAAGAGTATGGTTATGAGGGTGATTTTGAAATACGTTGAGGCGAAAATTTCAGGATATACAAGTTGGTATGCATAGACTGCCATAGCTATTATGATTACACTAAGCACTAATGAACTTATTCGAAATATAAGGTCGGATGAATACTTCTCACTTTGCCATCCGAAACGTTGAAATGGCAAAAGCGCTAGCGATTTAAGAGATATAAACCAGCTTTTATTTACGGAGTAGAAAATCACTAAAAGTAACAATAAGCAAAGGAGCGCCGCTTTAAGAAAAAGTGGAGATTGATTTCGCAGAATAA
>CAMDBP010000001.1 GCA_945889315.1 Chitinophaga pinensis | reverse complement strand
GTCGAATTGCATTCAGGTTATTAATGGGCTCAAAGGTAGGCGTATTTCTTTATGTAATAACCCGATTCTAAAAGGGGTAGTTACAAAGAGAAGGGGCGTTTAACTGCCATAAATAAAAGCGATATTCGTTTTTTAATCATGAAAAAAACCTTCTATTTTTTACTGTTATTGCCTTTCCTATTTGCCTTCGGCAAAAATCAGAAACCACAACATTCTAAGTATCTTACCAAGCACTACGTGAAAGTGCCTGCGGGATATGTGTTTACCAATGTACAAGCGGGTGTAATGAAAATCAATAACCTAAATCCAATTAAAGATTCGTTGCCAGAATTTTTTATTGCAGCGACAGAGGTAACTAACTTCCAATGGAAAGAGTTCTTAATGTATTTAAAACAAGAAGAAAGAATGGAGGAGTACAGAGATAATATTCTTGATACAACCGTTTGGCGGCACCTATTGGCACTTAATGAACCATTTGTAGATTACTACTACCAACATAAAGCATATTCAGAATATCCTGCAGTAGGAATGACCTTAAAACAAGCAGAGGCTTATGCTAATTGGTTGACAGCGATTTACGCATTAAAAAATCAAAGTGTGAAAATTATCTTTAGCGTTCCGACAAAGAAACAATGGATACGGGCGGCTAGGGGAGAATGGCAAACACACTATCCTTGGGATGGGAAGTATATGCGAAATTCTAAAGGAGTTTTTCTAAGTAATCATAAAACATTAGGTAACGAAAATGTACATACAGAAACTAGTACAAATAAGTTAGTTGTTTTAGCGACAGGAGCTAAATGTGCTGAAAGTACAATAACCGCTCCAGCAGAATCATACTATCCAAATCAATTTGGAATTTATAATATGTCTGGCAATGTTGCCGAACTAGTATCTGACGATACCGTAGCAATGGGTGGTAGTTGGAATGATACAGGTTACGATGTGCGGGTAGAAAGTGAGCAGCCTGCTACCCAGCCTAAAAGTACCATTGGGTTTAGGATAGTAGTAACAATTGAAGAATAAAGATTTAATCCCTCCCCTATCAGATTGTCGGTTTTGTCTGAATCTTTGATGTAGTTAACAAAACCGGTGGGTGTAATAGCAACAAACAGAACCACTAAAACTAATTTGTTCTAGAATGATACGTTCAGTGAAAAAATATTTATTCCTCTGAATTTCAGCTCATTGCTTTTGTCTTTATTCCACTCAACTCTGGTATTATTATCATAGCCTTCCCCAGTGGTTTGAAGCTTACTTAGCGCTAATGAAGGTTCTACCGCAAGTGAAAGTTTCTCTGTAAAATAATATTTGAGTCCAAACCCAATACGCAATCCCAAACTTTGTATTTCTTGCTGGTAATTATAAGAAGAAAGGCCCCAACCACTTACATAGTGTCTAGTTTCGTATTTGAATTGGTAGAATAAATCGGTGTAGCCGTATCCTCCAAATTTTCCAAAAGATCTTCCTGTTTCTGCCCCTAAACTTAATCCTGAAGCAACTGCAGTATGCGTAAAAGCGCCACAGTCATTGCATTCATTTCTGTAATCAGGAAAAGAACTAGCATTTATTTCAGCGGTTGCTATTCCTCTAAGCTTTAACGCTTCATTTATTTTTCGTTTGTAAATAACACTGTTTATGGGGTTAATATAGCCTCCAAGTCCAAGATCATAAAGGTAATCACCTGGGCCGTATGCTTGTAACGAGAATAAACTTACGCCTAATTCATTTTTGTTTTCTTGTGCTTTTACCAGAAAAGGAACGAATAGGAATGCTACGAAAAATAATATGCTAGTTACTTTCATGTATGCATATATAAACAAATAAAACTACTTTTTATTGTCTCGCAGACTTACCGTAGTCGCGAATTAGCAGTCCAATACTATGGGCATCTAGTCCATATTGAGCTCTAAGTTCTTCTATTTCTCCGTGCTCCACAAACACATCAGGCAAACCTAATGAGATAATATCGCCTTTGTATGAGTGGTCTTGAGCCATTGCTTTAAGTTGTTGTCCAAATCCGCCTAGAAGGCATGATTCTTCAATCGTGATTATCTTGTCAAACGAATCAAATAGCGCATTGAAAGTGTTTGAATCTAAGGGTTTCATAGACCGGGCATCTACATGCGTAATCTTCGTTTGAAGATTATTAAGTTTAATTGCTTGTTGAACTTCAACTCCAATTTCTCCAATCGAAACTATAGCTAGCTTATTCCCCCAAGTTAAGGTACGTGATGTCCCCAATTGAAAGGGTTGAATTTCGTTTTGATAATCAATAAAACTCCTGTTACCTCTTGGATAACGAATTACCACAGGTCCTTTCGTGTAATCGAGGGCCCAATACATCATATTACGCAGCTCGTGCTCGTCCATTGGCGAGAGTATGATAAGATTTGGAATTGCATTTAAAAATGCCAAATCAAATGTGCCATGATGTGTTGGTCCGTCAGCGCCCACGATTCCTGCTCTATCTAAGCAAAAGATGATAGGAATTTTTTGTAAGGCTACATCATGTATTATTTGGTCGTACGCACGTTGAGCAAAAGACGAGTAAATATTACAAAATGGCCGCTTGCCTTGCAAGGCAAGACCTGCAGCAAAAGTGACTGCGTGTTGTTCTGCGATACCTACATCAAATACCCTGTGGGGCATGGCCTCCATCATTATTTTCATAGAACTGCCACTCGGCATTGCAGGAGTTATACCTACCACCCGATCATCCATCTTTGCTAGCTCGAGCAACGTATGTCCAAACACATCTTGAAACTTGAGTGGTTTAGCCTCATTAGTAGCCGGTTGAAGTGGATTTATTTTTACGTAATTCACACTATGCCAATCTGTTTGGGCTTTTTCTGCCGGCTCGTATCCTTTACCTTTTATGGTTTTTAGATGCAACACATGGGGTGTTTTATTGTCTTTTTGTTGTTCCAAAAAGTCTACTAAGGCCACTACATCATGTCCGTCAAGTGGTCCACTGTAAGGTAATCCTAAATTTTGAAAAAGATTTTGTTGGTTAAATTCTATTTCGCCCAAATGCGTATTAATAGCCCCTAGATTGGGGTCAATTCCCATTTGGTTGTCGTTAATAACGACCAAAACATTGGCTTTGCTCACGCCAAGATTATTTAATGCTTCAAAGGCCATTCCTCCTGTAAGTGAGCCGTCTCCAATAACTGCGATGTGCTTTGTAGGCTTCCCATCTAAAAGTGAGGCTTCGGCCATTCCCATGACGGCAGAGATAGAAGTAGAAGAATGTCCTGTACCAAAATGATCGAATGCACTTTCATCTATTTTGGGGAACCCACTTAATCCGTTGTGTTTTCGAATACTGTCAAATTCGCCTCTGCGACCCGTCAGCAGTTTATGGATGTAAGCTTGGTGTCCTACGTCCCATACTAACTTGTCGTGAGAGAAGTCATACACATAGTGCAAAGCGACGGTTAGTTCAACTACGCCTAAATTAGCACTAAAATGGCCACCGTTTTTCAAAATCTTCTCAATAAAAAAAGCACGAATTTCTGAGCAAAGTGCTGTTAATTGGTTCTTACTGAGCTTTCTGAGGTCAGAAGGAAAGGTTATTGAATCTAACAATTTCAGGATGCAAAGATGCAGATTTTAAGCAAAAATTAAGGTTACTATAATACCTATTTCTATATTGTTCTATTTTTCTCAACATTCCATTCAATTACAATGAAGGCTTAGAATGTGGGTTTAACTTTGCCCTTCATTTATACGCACGCATGAATCAAAGAATTTTCGTAGAAAAGAAATCCGCGTTTGATGTCGAGTCTCAAAAAGTACTTGCCGAACTTCAAGAATTTACAGCGCTCACGCGTCTTAAACTTTACGTTATCTACGACGTATTTGGAGCTGAGCAAGAGTCTTGGGGTAAACTACAAACGGTGTTATTGGATGCAGTGGCTGACACCGTTCATACATCTAATCCTGCAACAGAAGACAGCTCCTGGTTTGCCATGGAATACTTGCCAGGACAATATGACCAACGCGCAGACTCTGCTGAGCAAGCAATACAATTGGTAGTAGGTTATAAGCCTTCTATTCGTACTGGTAAACTTTTTGTATTTGACAAACTAAGTCCTAAAGATATCGATAAGGTGAAAGATTACCTTATTAATCATGTGGACTCACAAGAAAAAGATTTACTACTCATCGAAAGACCAAGTGTACCTCTTCCTACAGAAGTGCCAACCATTCATGGGTTTACCGAACTAAACGAAGTTTCTCTTCTTCAATTTCATAAAGAATGGAGTTTTTCGTTTGACCTAGATGATTTAAAATTTATTCAAGACTACTTCATTCAAGAAAATAGAAATCCAACCGAAACTGAACTTAAAGTGTTGGATACCTATTGGAGCGATCATTGCCGTCACACGACTTTTTTAACCGAATTAAAAGACATCCAATTTCAGGGGAATTTTGCTCAAAAATTAGAGGAAGTTTTTGAACGCTACCTAAACCTTCGTAAAGAACTTGGGAGAGAGCATAAACCTATTTCACTAATGGATATAGGCACTATTGCTGCTAAATATTTAAGAGCAAATGGAAAGCTGAATGACTTGGTTATTACCGATGAGATAAATGCATGTACCATAGAAATAGAGGTAGATGTAGAAGGAGAAAAACAAGATTGGTACTTACTTTTCAAAAACGAAACACATAATCACCCAACTGAGATAGAACCATTTGGTGGGGCATCTACTTGTGTAGGTGGTGCTATTCGTGATCCATTGAGCGGGAGAGCTTTTGTTTACCAAGCAATGCGGGTTACCGGAGCAGCTAATCCATTGGAACGCATAGAAGACACCTTAGAAGGAAAATTACCTCAAAAGAAAATTACCAAATCTGCTGCTAAAGGGTATTCATCCTACGGAAATCAAATAGGACTAGCTACTTCGCAAGTAACAGAAATATACGACCCTGGATACAAAGCCAAACGCATGGAAGTGGGCTATGTAGCTGGTGCAGTTCCTAAAAATTGGGTGCGCAGAGAGGCGCCACTGCCAGGAGATAGAGTAATTATGGTTGGAGGTAAAACCGGCAGAGATGGTGTAGGCGGAGCTTCTGGAAGTAGTAAAGTACAAGACGAAACATCGATAAATACACTAAGTGCAGAGGTCCAAAAAGGGGATGCAGTAGAAGAAAGAAAAATACAAAGACTTTTTAGGAAGCCCGAAGTAACGAGACTAATAAAAAAATGTAATGATTTTGGAGCAGGTGGAGTTTCGGTAGCCATAGGCGAGATAGCAGACAGTTTACACATAAATTTAGATAAACTTCCAACGAAATACGCCGGGCTAAATGGAACGGAGTTAGCCATATCAGAGTCGCAAGAACGTATGGCAGTGGTTGTTGAGGCTAAAGATGTAGCCGCTTTTATTGAGCACGCTTCTCAAGAAAATTTATTAGCAGTTGAAGTAGCAGAAGTCACAGATAGCGGTAGAATGCAAGTATACTGGCGCGGAGAAATGATTGTAGATCTTGATCGTACTTTTTTAGATACCGCAGGAACACAAAAAAGCATGAGCTCCACAGCACTTTGCGATGTTAACGAGGAAAAGAAGAACACGACACCACTTACTCTTGAGCAATTTAAAAAGGAATTAGGGAAACTTAATGTAGCTTCGCAAAAAGGACTTATCGAGAATTTTGATTCTCATGTAGGCAGAACTACAGTACTCATGCCATTAGGGGGTAAGTATCTAAAAACTCCTTCACTTGCGAGTGTGAATACGATACCCGTACTCCATAAATCTACGACAACAGTGGCTATTTCTACTTGGGGTTTTTCAGTAGATTTGGCATATAAAAACCCATTTTTAATGGGAGGTTATGCAGTGATAGAATCTTTAGCGAAACTAGTAGCTAGCGGTGGAAATCATAAAAATGCAAGATTAAGTTTTCAGGAGTATTTTGAAAAGCTTGGTGCAGACGCTGTAAAATGGGGCAAACCATTACAAGCTCTATTGGGCGCACTTGAAGCTCAACTAGCGTTTGAAACTGCGGCAATCGGCGGTAAAGACTCTATGAGTGGTTCATTTGAAAATTTACATGTGCCGCCTACACTTATTTCATTTGCCTGTGCGGTGGGGGAGCTTAATAATATTATTTCACCTGAAATAAAATCGGAAGAAAATTACCTGTACTTAGCTGAGCATGTGCCTAATGCTGATGGATGTGCCAATTACACTCAATTAAATGTGATGTATACGGATATTCACCAGCGCATTGTAAAAGGCGAGATTATCTCAGCACAAACCGTCAAAGACGGTGGTCTTGCTGCTGCGCTATTTAAAATGGCAGTAGGAAATGGCATAGGAGCAGTAATACAATATCATAACGATTGTTTTATACCGCTATTGGGTAGTTTGATTTTAGAATCAAAAGTAGAATTATCGGAATATACGTTATTGGGTAAAACGGGTGGTAATCACTTAAGTATGAATAACATTCATTTCGATCTAGCGGAGCTGAGTATGGCATGGGAGCAAACCTTAGAGCCTATTTTTCCTGCAAAATCAAAAAATGTACAAGCTAAAGAAGTAGCAAAGGCACTCTCAACAACGACAACTATTATTAAGCCTGATGCGGTTCAAACACCACGTGTTTTTATTCCCATTTTTCCGGGGACAAACTGTGAGTATGAGACAGAGCATGTATTTGTAGATGCAGGAGCAGAAGTGCATACGGCGTTATTTAGAAATTACAATGAGAAAGTAATTCAAGAGTCTATTACTACATTTATAAGTGAAATAAGTGCAGCTCAAATCATGATGATACCCGGTGGATTTTCTGCTGGTGATGAGCCAGACGGATCTGCAAAATATATCGTATCGGTACTTAAAAATCCCGACATAAAGGAGGCTGTTCATGCACTGCTTAAACGAGGTGGACTTATACTTGGTATTTGCAACGGTTTTCAAGCACTGGTAAAATCGGGTTTACTTCCTTATGGGCAAATACGTGATTTAGATGATAGCTCTGCCACTATGACGTTTAATACTATTGGAAGACATATTAGCCAAACTGCTCACGTGCAAGTAAAGTCGGATAAGAGCCCTTGGCTTAAGGGTATGTTGGACAAGAAATTTATTGTACCTTTTTCTCACGGAGAAGGACGATTTTATGCTTCCGAAGCTATGGTTAAAGAATTGGCTGAGAATGGCCAAATCGCTACGCAGTATATAGATTTTGAAGGAAGAGTAGCACTAAATATGCCCTATAATCCAAATGGATCTGTACACGGAATAGAAGGTATCACAGACGCTTCTGGACAGATTTATGGCAGAATGGGACATCCTGAACGTTTCCGTGAAGGTCTAATGAAAAACATTCCAGAAATGGCCTTTATGGATATCTTTAGAAACGGTGTAGAGTGGTTTAAGTAGAATAGATGTCATAATCGCTACTTCATTTATCGCTCAAGAACACCAATATTTTTCTCCATAACAACGTGGTCCGTCCCTACTTCTTGAAAAACGTCTGAAGTGATTTGGTATCCTAGCTTTTCATAAAAACCTATGGCAGTATGCCGAGCGTGAAGGATGATAGACGTCATTCCGTGTTCACTGGCAAATAGCTCAAGTGCTTTTACTAGCATGATACCGTAACCTTTACCTCTAACTTCTTCTGAGGTAGCCATTTGCCGAAGTTTACCCATGCCGTTTTTATAGTGAGGCACCAAGACCACCACACCAAGTACTTGAGTTTTTTCCAAAGCTACAAAATGAAATTGATTGATCTCATCACTAAGATCTTCGTCAAATAAATTTTGACCAAGTGGTTCTCGGAGCACTTGGTTGCGAAGTTTTTGTGACTTTAAATAGAACTCCGATGTGAGGTCAATACATACAACTCTCATATTAAATCCGTATTCCTAAGCCAAACATTAATAAACTACCGCTGATGCCTGGATTCCCATTAAAATTCTCACTTTTATTATTGTCTAATAGATTAAATCCTCCACCTTCATATAGATTGATTCTTAACTAAAAAAGTCCTTTCTTACTCTGCGCATCTACCACCGCAAGATTCACTACATTTACTATTTCACGAACTGAGCTACCCAATTGTAGTACATGTACTGATTTTCTAAATCCTAAAAGGATAGGCCCAATTGCTTCTGAAATACCTAAGCTCTGTACCATTTTGTATGCAATGTTACCTGAATTTAAATCCGGGAAAATAAATACGTTGGCATTTTCATTTCCTAGCTTTGAAAAAGGAAATAACTCTTGACGGAACTCTGCATTTAACGCAGTATTTGCTTGCATTTCACCATCTACTAATATTTCAGGATTTTCTCTATTTAACTTGGCCAGTGCTGCACGAATATTATTCGGGGTAGTTCCTTTTGCCGATCCAAAATTACTGTAACTTAACATAGCAATTCGAGGCTTAATCTGTAAGTTAGTTACCATCCTATGAGTCAGTTTTACAATATCTACTAACTCATCAGAAGTAGGTGCAATATTTACGGTTGTATCTGCAAAGAAAAGTGGTCCTTGCTTGCTCATAATGATATACATCCCCGCTACCTTCGTAACACCATCAGTTTTTCCTATAATTTCGAGTGCCGGTCGTATAGTGTCTGGGTAGTTGCTGTTTTGGCCGCTTATAAATGCATCTGCTTGCCCGACTTCAACCATCATCGAACCAAAATAGGTACGTTGTCTCATCTTTTTTATAGCTTGATTAAGATTAAGCCCTTTTCGTTGTCTCTTTTCGTAATACAGTTTCCCGTATTGGTCTATCAATTCTGGAGAACGACTTGGATCTATAATGGTACAATCAGCTAAGTTTAGTCCCAATTCATCAATCGTAGATCGTATTTGGTCTTCAAAACCAAGTAAAATAGGGATACAAGATCCTTCTTCTCTAGCAGCATGCGCTGCTTTTAGTACTTTTGGATTGTCTCCCTCTCCAAAAACCACACGTTGAGGGTTTTGCTTTGCTCTGTTAGCGATATTACTTAGGAAACGGTTATCCAGACCCATTCGCTTGCGCAGTTCTGTTTTATACGCTTCCCAGTCTGTAATTTCTACT
Organism: Chitinophaga pinensis; assembly: GCA_945889315.1. Classification (GTDB taxonomy): domain Bacteria; phylum Bacteroidota; class Bacteroidia; order NS11-12g; family UBA9320; genus UBA9320. The sequence goes on along the minus strand of CAMDBP010000001.1, from coordinate 113,932 downwards.
TGAGCTACACCACTTTCCATAGCTGCTTTTGCAACGGCAGGAGATACGGTAGTAATTAATCTTGGGTCTAATGGCTTCGGAATAATATAATTTTTGCCAAAGCTCATATCGGGTTGATTATAAGCTAGTAAAACTACGTCGGGTACGGGTTCTTTGGCAAGTGCGGCCAGTGCTTTAACGGCTGCAAGCTTCATTGCTTCATTTATAGCCGTAGCGCGCACATCTAGTGCTCCTCTAAAAATAAATGGGAACCCAAGTACATTATTTACTTGATTAGGATAATCAGATCGGCCTGTAGCCATAATAACATCTTCTCGGGCTGCAATAGCTTCTTCATAAGGTATTTCAGGGTTAGGATTGGCCAAGGCGAAAACAATGGGGTTTGCGGCCATAGAACGCACCATATCTTGCGTCATGATATTCCCTACTGAAAGTCCTAGAAATACATCTGCATTTACCAGCGCTTCGGCTAGGTTAGCATATTTTTTGGGTCGCTTAAATTCGTCTTTCCATTGGTCTAAATCTTGCCGGTCGTCGCTTACCTGTCCGTCTCTGTCAAACATATAAACGTTTTCTTTTTGTACCCCAACGGCTATCCACATTTTAACACACGAGATTCCCGCTGCTCCAGCGCCGCTTACCACTACTTTTACGTCTGCTGCTTTTTTACCTGCTACTTCTAGCGCATTAATAAGACCAGCGGTAGTTATGATGGCTGTACCATGTTGGTCGTCGTGCATCAACGGGATTTTCATCTCTCGCTTCAAGGTCTCCTCTATCAAGAAACTTTCAGGCGCTTTTATGTCTTCTAGGTTTATACCTCCAAAAGTGGGTTCTAAAGCTTTAACTACATCTATAAACTTTTGAGGATCATTGGCGTCCACCTCAATATCAAATACGTCTATATCTGCAAATATTTTGAAGAGTACACCTTTACCTTCCATAACCGGTTTTGAAGCTAAAGGGCCTAAATTACCCAATCCCAAAACTGCTGTTCCGTTAGATATTACGGCCACTAAGTTTCCTTTGGCTGTGTATTTATAAGCGTCTTGCGGGTTTTTAAAAATCTCCTCACACGGTTCGGCTACTCCTGGTGAGTAGGCCAAGCTTAAATCTCTCTTAGTTTGAGTTGGTTTGGTAGGTACTACCTCTATTTTTCCTGGTCTTCCTTGTGAGTGGTAATCCAGGGCATTGTCAAATTGGTTATCCATTTTGTTTGTTGTTTGTTTGATTGCAATGTGTGCAAGTAGGCAAAGGTACTTTTACAAACTATAAGACAAAATAGAAAAACGAACCTAATGCGTCTTAAATGAGACACTTCTGAAAGTATATTTGTAGGTAGATGAATTTAAATGTAATGGGAATACTTCTGCTCTGCGGCTGCAGCTTTAGCCAAACTTCATCCACAGCAAATCCTCCAACATCTACCGATACGGTATGGGATTGTTCAGAGACGAGTTGTTATGGCAAGTATTCAGGCCCAGAGTTTAAAAACGGTGAGGATGTGGCGCATCAATTTTCAAATACGATGGCGTTGGTAGTGGGAGACAAGTTGAAAGAACTATATAAAACACAAAACTATACAATGGTGGATTTAGAACATATTACCATGGTGACTGAGGATATGGACGGGGTAGGGGATGTAGAGTACGCGATAACTATTCCTTTCTTACGAGTACAAGATTCATGTGATGCTTTTACTTCGTTTGACCACAGGGGCGGATGGGGACATACGCCAAAACTTAAAACCGTATTAACGCATTTTGCAAAGGTTAAAGGCTTACAGTATTATTTTCACAAAACACCAGAGGGACTTACGGAATACTGGTTGCAGTGGAGGTCTGCTAGCTTGCAATCGAAATGTGACTATTAACGAGCCTACTCTTAAATCATTGAGAATGTAATTACCTTCGTCTGTATGAACTACTCCTATTGGGAAAAGGAATACTTACTAGCAAACATAGATTATCTTATTGTGGGGATGGGTCTTGTAGGCCTACAATCGGCGATTGGTATCAAAGAAGCCAAGCCTAATGCTAAGGTAGTCGTGATTGATAAGCACAGCTGGGGATTAGGTGCGAGTACCCGTAATGCTGGATTTGGTTGCTTTGCAAATTTGAGCGAAATACTGGATGACTTACAGCACGATTCGATGGAAAATGTTTACGCCACCATCCGTAAAAGGTACAATGGATTACAAAAGCTAAGGAGTAAGTTTGGAGATGCCGCTATAGGATATGAAAATATAGGAAGCATTGAAATTTTTACCAAGGAAAACAAAGCCTATTTGCACAAAGGCATAGATAGCCTGCAAGGAATAAATACGATCCTATACACAGAATTAGGCCTAGATAACGTGTTTAGTTTCCGTAGTAATAATGCGTTGCCCAATACCATTGGGGCTATACATAATGCTTTTGAAGGTCAATTAAATACGGGTAAATTATACGAAACTGTTTATCAGTGCGCTCAACAGTTAGGCATAATGCTGTATGGGGGAATAGAGGTTACGGAATGGGAAGGAGATAACGATATACTGGTGCAAACCACGAATGATGTCAGGCTGAAAACGAAAAATCTGATTCTCTGTACCAATGCATTTACCGCTAAATTAATTGATGAGGATATAGTGCCTTGTAGAGGGCAAGTAATCGTAAGTGAACGTTTTGAAAATCTGCCATGCAAAGGACCCCATTTTTACGATAGCGGGTATTACTATTGGCGAGATATAGACCAAAGAATATTACTTGGAGGAGCACGTAACAAGGATGTGGAAGGCGAAAATTCGTATGACCTTGTCCCAAATGATACTGTGTTGGCAGAATTGAAACGCTTTATGAATGAGCAAATTTTTGGCAGAGAAGTAGCTATAGATTATGAGTGGAGTGGTATTATGGGAATGGGAAAAAGCAATGAAAAACAACCCATAGTAAAACGATTATCTACGAATAGTATAGTTGCGGCAAGGCTAGGTGGAATGGGCGTAGCTTTAAGTGCAAACGTAGCAGAAGAAGTGGTAGGGTTGATTTATGACGTATGACGAAGTATGTAAGACGATTTAGAAAAATATATTAAAAAAACGCATCACTTTCGAGATGCGTTTCAAAATATCTAAGGACAAGTTTGTCCTATATCCTAAATATGGCTGCAAAGCCGTCCTAAATCATAAATCTGGCACAGCCAATTAGTCCCTCAAAATGCTTCTAGCAATAACGATACGTTGTACTTCGCTAGTTCCCTCGTATATCTGAGTTATCTTAGCATCGCGCATCATACGCTCTACGTGATATTCTTTTACAAAGCCATATCCACCGTGTATTTGTACTGCTTCCGTAGCTACCCACATAGCGGTTTCAGATGCAAATAATTTTGCCATACTTGCTGCTTGAAGAAAATCTTCACCTTTATCTTTCAAGTAAGCTGCTTTGTAGCAAAACAGTCTTGCAGCCTCTATTTTTGTAGCCATATCCGCAAGTTTAAATTGGATTGCTTGGTGGTTCATGATTTCCGTACCAAAGGCTTTTCTTTCTTTTGAATATTGCAATGCTCTCTCGTATGCACCACTTGCTATACCCAAAGCTTGTGCAGCAATACCAATACGACCGCCACTTAATACTTGCATCGCAAACTTAAATCCGAACCCTTCTTCTCCTATTCTATTTGCTTTAGGTACTTTTACATCTTGGAACATTAGCGAGTGCGTATCAGAACCTCTAATGCCGAGTTTGTCTTCTTTCTTGCCAACTTGAAAACCTTCCATGTCTGAAGTTACAATAAGGCAATTAATTCCTTTGTGTCCTTTTTCAACATCGGTTTGCGCCATTACCAAAAATGTTTTTCCGGAGCTACCGTTGGTGATCCAGTTTTTGGTTCCATTTAAAAGATAATAGTCGCCCATGTCTATGGCAGTTGTGCGCTGGCTGGTGGCATCACTACCTGCCTCTGGTTCACTTAAACAAAAGCCACCGTGAATTTGTCCGCTGGCAAGTGGACGTAAAAATTTTTCTTTCTGTTCATCAGATCCGTGTTTTTCTATTCCCCAACAAACTAAAGAATTATTTACACTCATTACCACACTGGCACTTGCATCTATTTTAGATATCTCTTCCATTGCTAGCACATAGCTAATGGTATCCATTCCGCTGCCTCCCCACTTAGGGTCAACCATCATACCTAACATACCAAGTTCGCCTAGCTTTTTGATTTGCTCATACGGAAATCGTTGCTCATTATCTCTTTCGATAACGCCTGGTAGTAATTCAGTTTCAGCAAAATCACGCGCAGCTTGCTGTATCATTAAGTGTTCTTCGGATAGTTCGAAATTCATTTTCAAAAATATTGTTGCAAATGTAACAGATTAGATTATCAAATAGTTGAGTAAATAAGTAAGCATCCTTGTTTAAATTGGGTTAAAATAATAAAAATAGGAATAGAAATCTTTACTAAATAATTGATTAGTAGAATTTTAAATACGGAAATAAAAAAATACCCGCAAAAGGTTGCAGGCATTTTAAGAGATGTTGTAGGATTATTTTTTAGTGACTTGCTTCCATTTCTATGTGGTCTATGTCAATATTTTGCTTTTTCAAAATACCTTTAACTAAAAAAGCGAACAAGGTTAAATAGGCAAAGCAAACCACAGCTACAATAAATGATTGATGTATTCCGATAAGGTCTGACAATTTTCCTTGTATTGGAGGAATAATACCGCCGCCTAAAATCATCATTACCAAAAATGCTGATCCTTGAGAAGTATATTTTCCTAAACCTATGATAGAAAGACTAAAAATTGCGGGCCACATGATACTACAAGCTAAACCTCCCGCAAGGAAGGCATAGATAGCTAAAGTGCCAGTCGTGGTTAATCCTATTAGCATAGCCAAAATACCAAGTGCTCCAAAAACCATCAGCGTTCTAGCTGGCTTGTCCTTGCTGAAAAAGAAAGCTCCAATTTGCAAGAAAACACACACTACATAGTAATAAAGAGGCGTCATGTCTTTACCTGAAAGTATATTAACTCCAAGGATAAGCCCAAACGCAACGATTGGAACAACAATCAGGGCAATAGTTCTTTTAATTCCGCTTAGGTTAAAAACACTAATGGCTCCTGCCCAGCGTCCTATCATTAAACTGCCCCAATACATGGATATATATGGAGCAATCTCCGATGATTGTAATCCGCCAAAGGAATCTAATTTTAAGAGTTCACCCAGATTAGAACCTATGGCAACCTCTACGCCAACGTACGTAAAAATGGCAAGCATCCCAAGCACCAATTGAGGGTATTGCATTGCTCCCCATCCATCTTGTTTCTTCTTAGCGGAAGTATATGAAAATAGTAAACCTCCCACAACCGTAAGTAAAGCGCCTATCAACCAAGCCATTCTATAGTTTTCCAATCCTTCACTTATTTCTGCCAATTTGGTCTGTTTGGATGAAATTAAATCAAGATTAATGGTTTCTAGATTTGCCGCGTTAAGTTCAACTATTTCATTCCCTAAGGTTAATATTTCCGCAGCTTCAGCGCTTTTATAACTGCTAAATACGGGAACAAACATAATGGCCAATAATACAGTCATAACGGTCAACGTGATAAGCGCTTTGTTTGCTTTTTCTACAGGCTCTGTTGTAATACCATCAGGTACTTTTTTGGAGAAAAAGAAAAGTCCAGCCGCTAAAATAAATAATAATCCAACTCCAACGTATAAGTATATAACCTTGCTAAGTTCTAACATTTTTATTTGCTCGTCCGTAATACTTGCTGCAGTACCAAATAAAGCTAATGCGACTACTATTGGGCCAATCGTGGTTCCCAAAGAATTTATTCCACCTCCTAAATTAACGCGGCTTGCGCCAGTTTTTGGGTCGCCAAGTAAGATGGCAAACGGATTAGCTGCTGTTTGTTGTAGTGAAAAGCCTAATGCTACAATAAATAGCCCTACCAGCATTCCTGCATATAAATTAGCCTGCACTGCTACAATCATAGCCCCGGCGCCAAGTGCTGAAAAAAGTAATCCGTAGACGATACTTTTTTTATAACCCCACTTACCTACGATGTCAGTACCTCCTAAAGTCCCGAATGCAAATAGTAAAAGAGCACCTAAATAGTAGGCGGTGTAAAATGCAAAATCTACAAGTTGCGACTGAAATTGGTCCAACGAGAAGTACGATTTACAAAAGGGAATAAATATGCTATTTCCTGCAGCAATAAAGCCCCAAAAGAAAAATACGGTAATTAGCGTATACAGCGCTGGATAGTTGGTTTTGGTCATGTTTTAGTTAAAAAAGCGGTTCACATTAGAAACGAATATACATACCAAATTGAAAAGAAAAAGAAAAATCGAAATAACTTGTGGTAAAATATACTATAAGGATATGAGGCTTTTAGAGAATCAGATTGGTCATTTGAAATACATTTAAAATTAAATGAATAACATTTTTTATCTATCAGCCTGTTTTTGGGGAACTCTTATAGAGGTAAAACTTTTGTAACGTTCTAATGGGGGATTGTAACCAACTTTTTCATTTGCTAGTTGCATAGGTTTCCCGCTATCTTCGCACCATGTTCCCAAGACTTACAGGAAATGGACGAATTTGGATTTATGTAGCCAATAGACCTCTTACATCAGCAGAATCATTAATCATAGAAGAAAGGCTTTCTATATTTTGCAAAAACTGGGCAGCTCATGGTAATCAACTTACAGCTGAATTTGCTATTTTTCACAACCAACTCTTGGTATTAGGGGTAGATGAGGAGATAGAATTAGCGTCGGGGTGCAGCATAGATCAGACTTCTGCAATATTTAGACAAATTGATAAGGAGATGAACTTGGATCTTTTTAACAGAATGAATCTCACCTTCTTAGAAGACGATAAGATTCGCTTAGTGCAGCTTTCGGAGATAACACAAGCATTTCGTGTAGGTATTATTCATGCTAATTCTACGTTTCTAGATAATACGCTGGGAGTGCTTTCTGATTTACGTACAAGATGGCAAGTTCCTTTTGAAAAATCTTGGGCGTTTAAAAGAGTAAAATCGCTATAAATCAGCTAATTAAGTCATTAAGTGCCTAAATTTATTTTGATAGAATCTTCTGGGGATATTTGCTCAGCTGCGGTGTCTAATGGCAATCAGATTATGGCTGAAAAATCTATTCAAGAACCCAACTCACATTCTATTTATTTAGCACAATTTGTAAGTGAGGTTTTAAAAGAAAGTGGGATAAAAATAACTGAACTCGATGCAATTGTTATTGGTGGAGGCCCTGGTTCTTATACCGGATTGCGTATTGGGTGCAGTTTGGCCAAAGGCCTTTGTTTCGGGTCAGATTTACCACTTATTGCATGCTCTACATTAGCCGCTTTTGCAGCTTCAGCTCAATTAGAATTTCCTAAAGCGGATCGTTTTATCTCATTGATAGATGCACGTAGAATGGATGCCTATTTGGGCGTATTTGATAAAAAACTAAATTCTATTGCTGATGAGCAGTTTATCACAATAGATGCTCAACTAGCGTTTGATTATACCCATGGAGAGACAATTGCTTGTGGATCTGGAGCTTTAAAATGGGTTCAAGAATTTAATCCTGAAAACATTTTAATTAATTCACTTACAGGTATTTATGCTCGAGATTTACTTCCTGAAGCCCTTAAAAAGTGGGAAGCGGGTGAGCTAGAGAGTGTGGCGTATTATGAGCCCAATTATATTAAATCAGTTTTTGTGACAAAACCCAAGCCTAAAGTTTAATGATAGGGTTACACGAGACTACAGTTCACCTCTTATATTTGCAACTTTAATACATGAAGTTAAGTGCTTTTATAGTTTCCCTCTTGTTTTCATTTTGTGTATCTGCGCAAACCTTTAGTGAGAAAACTACCACTGCCTCCAATGTACGTCTAAATGTGTCCAACTCAGGTACGTTTGGCAATGCATTTCGAGGTTATCGCGATGGTTCGGGTAACCCTTCTGGCGAATATCCCGCAGGAAGTGGCGTAGAACATCTTTTTGAAAGTGGCATTTGGTTTGGCGGATTAATAAATGGATCTACCGTGGCAGTTAGCACGGCAGCAGTAGATGCTCCCCAAGGATACAGTACGGGTTCTGCCGGATTTGAGTTTTATCCGGAACAAGGAGCTACACTTAAAGAAATCTCATCACTTCGAAATAGTCCCTATTACAATACATCCGCGGTTTCTCACCAAGATTTTGTAGCCTCATTTTCTGATAAAAATGTAAAAGTGCCAGGTACGAACACTCAAATAGGAGCACATCTCGATCCTCTTTTTGTTCAAATAACCGCAAAGTCATATAATTGGAATTACAGCTTCAGTGATTTTTTTGTTATTTTAGATTATGAACTAGAAAATATCGGTACGAACACCATAGACAGTGCTTTTTTTGGTCTATGGTCTAATACCGTTGTTCGAAACATCAATATTACTCCTGCGGGAAGTGGCGGTGCCTCTTTCTATAATAAAGGGGGTAATGGTTATTTGGATAGCTTACAAATGGCCTACTGTTACGATAATGCGGGGGATGTTGGTTTTACCGATAGCTATGTGGGACAAAAATTTTTAGGTGCAGAAGATAAAAATGGCTTTCATCATCCTTCTACTGCAGCTTCATTTAAGGCTAATTACAACGCTTGGCAGTTTAATAGTACCACAGATCCTATATACTTCCAACCTACCAACGATAACACTCGGTATCAAAAATTAACCCGAGGATTAAACCAGCACCCCTGTTGGGATCAGAATAACACTACTAATTCAAGTTGCGGAACTAAAAGTTATCAGCAGCAGTTGAACGAAGCAGGTAATCGTTCAGATTTAGTTTCCGTTGGTCCATTTAGAGATTTCAAACCTGGAGAAAAGATAAAGGTTAGTTATGCCTTCATTTTTGGCAGAAAGAAACAAGATGGCAATCCCAATAGTGCCAATAATTTACAACAACAAAGTATTTTCTTGGGCAATGCTTCTTGGGCGCAAACCGCTTATAATGGTGAAGATATTAATGCAAATGGGCTTTTAGATGCTGGTGAAGATTTAGACGGCAATGGAAAACTTACGCGCTTCATACTTCCCGCTCCACCAGAGATTCCAGAAACTAAGGTAGTAACGTCCGAAAATAAAATAGAGATTTATTGGTCACAGAATGCAGAATCTAGTATTGACCCTATAAGTCAAACCATGGATTTTGAAGGGTACAGAGTATATATGACTAAGTTAGGTTTTGATGTAAGCACTGTTCCTAACTTACAACGCGACTTGGTGAAAATAGCGGAATATGATATTGCTGCTAATGGCTACGATTACGAAACAGGATTTGGTGCAGTAAGACTAGATCAGCCTTTTAAGTTTGAAGGAGATGATACCGAATATTGGTATAAATACACCATTAATAATGTGTTAAACGGTTGGCAATACGCGATATCGGTAACCGCTTTTGATAGAGGAAACGCGGCAAGTAACTTAGAGAGTTTAGAAAGTAGTCCGCTTGCGAATAATTATAGAGCCTACGCTGGGAAGCCAGCTAATAAGAACTTAAGTATGAATGAACCATATGCATATCCCAACCCCTACATAGCAGGAGCAAGTTGGGAAGGTAAAAGTTCATTTCAAGAACAAAGTCGTAAGTTATACTTTGCTAATCTACCCGCTAATTGTGAAATATATGTTTACACAGCGGCAGGAGATTTTTTAGATAAGATAACACACAATGCTCAATACGATGGCAGCGATATCCGCTGGAATCAAACTTTTGGAGCTGAGAATGCAGACCAAAATGTATTTGCAGGAGGAGAGCATGCATGGGACTTGCTTACAGAGAACACACAAATTATAGCCCGAGGGTTATATATCTTTACCGTAAAAGATTTAGACACAGGCAAGTTGTACAAAAGCAAATTTGCCATAATAAAATAAAGAATTAAAAAAGAATAAAATGAAAAAACAAGTTCTAACACTAGCATTGGGAATATTCAGTATCCTATTTGCGTCTGCTCAAACGGCTTTATCGGTGCACGATATACAGTATGTAAGTCCTAGTGACTTAGCAAGTTGTAAAGATTTAAGTGCGTATAACAACCAAGTAGTTAAAACTGTTGGTGTAGTGATGCACGATGGGGGTCTTACGGAGTTGGCTTCTGGATCAGTAACAGGTGGATATAGACCTGGTGTTCACATTATGGATACCGCTGCTGGCGGCGTAATGGGAAATTTTGCAGGAATTCAGATTCACGGGGTATACTCAGGACAACTCACTCAACCCGTAACAGCGCTTAATAATCTAGTTGCAGGTATGATTGTAGAAATCGTAGGAACGGTAAATAACTTTAGCGGTGAAACACAAATCTATCCTAAAGATAACTCATCGGTAACGGTTATAGGAACAACCTCAGCCCCTACACCAAAAGTGATCAACTTGGGCATACTAAATGATAACTCAAGAAGTAATGTATACACTACGGGAGAAGAATATGAAGGTTCTTTAGTGACCTTTGAAAACGTAACCGTTGTTGCGGTTTCTATATTTAGTGGCAATAGAGTTAGTTTTGATGTGAGTGATGTTAACGGCAATTTAATTAACGTTTCGGATAGATTTATTGCTCAAAAACAAGCAAGTTGGACTGCACTAAATGTTTCCTCTCCTCAGTCTAAAGGACAATTTGTACCGCCGGTTGTAGGTACTAAATACGAGTCTTTGTCAGGAATTGTACTTCATTCACAAAATGGTTGTTCAGGTGGAACAGGTAGAGGGTATGAATTAAATCCATTTTTGGCTAGTCATTACAAAGTAGGAGATACACCTCCAAGTATTACACAAGTAAGCAGAAGTCCATTGGTTCCTGCTAGCGGTAATGTGGTAACGCTTACAGCTAAAATTGTTGATTTTAATGGTACTGTAGTAGACCAAAAATTATTTTACTCAACAAACTTAAATCAGGATAATACTGCTTTTACTTCAGTATCGATGACATTAAAGTCCGGTTCAACAGATGAATTTCAAGCGACAATTCCAGCTTTTGCAGATGGTACAATAGTTAGATACTACATCACTGCCGATGATAACGATGGTAATAAAAGCTACGAACCTTTTAGTGCAGCAAAAGCATCGGGTTCAACCTCTTTTTATACCGTTAGAGATAATGGCTTAAGTATTGTTGACCTTCAAAAAGTATTAAACCCGCTTCAAGATGCGAGTCCGTATAAAGATCAAACAGTTACCGTAAAAGGCTATGTTATCGCCAGCGCTAAGCCTTACGACCTAGAAGATATTTATATTCAAGATAAAGACGCAACAGAGTTTGCAGGGATAAAATTAACAGGTAACGCTGACTTGTTAGACTTGTGGAGAACCGAAGAGGTTCAGGTAACTGGTAAAGTGGTAGAATCCTTCGGAAACACCCAACTAGAAGTAACTTCAGTATCCAAAACAGGTAAAACATTTGACGTAGCACCTTTAGAATTACCCGTAAGCGATAGTACAGGAAGAGCAAATGGAGGAATGGAAAAATACGAATCTATGCTGGTAAAAATGGTTAATGCAGGAGGTAAAGTAAAAATAGCTAACCCACGTTTAAATCCATTTGGTGAGTTCATGATCTCTAATGATACTGCAGCTAATTTTGCCAATAGTACTAAGGTTCAATCCGGTGTAAAAAACAGCAACAATAATTCTTCACTTTGGGTGTCTTTAGTGTCTAACGATACTTTTGCTAACATAGATGGTATCATGGAAGTAGCAGCAGTGGAAGCTACCAAAGACATGGATATGGACGCTATGGTTGGAGTGATTTATTATGGATTCAGCCAATTTGCACTTAAGCCAAGAAATAACAACGATATCATAGGTTTTAGCCAAACATTAGCACCTGCAAAATATGCGAGCGATACCGCTAAAAATAGCGTTGTAGAACTTACCGATTTAGGTGTTTCTTTTTACCCAAATCCTGCGAATAATGTGTTAACTATTCAGATAGGAAACAATGGTCATGGCACACTTGCAATACGCAGTCTTGAAGGAAGATTAGTGAGTCAAACTGAAATACTTGGGAGCACCTCTGTGAATATAAGTTCATTATTATGTGGTGTTTATTTCCTAGAATATACCAACGCAACTGGGCAGAGAGCTTCTGCTAAGTTTGTGAAAATTTAATGATAAATAGTATCTTATCTTATTCAACAAAAGGACTGAGCACTTTCGTGCTCGGTCTTCTTGTTTTTACTTTTTCCTGTAAAACGGGAGAGGAGTTGCCAAACATGGCTCCCGAAACTAAATTATCTGTAGAAAACATAAACCTTTCTGGAGACAAACGGCTAAATAGCACAGTTAACCTCACATGGTTTGGTACAGATGTAGATGGCTACGTTCAGCATTACGAAATCAAAATAAATGAAGGTGAGTGGTTTAAAACTCAATCACAAGATAGTACATTTTTATTTGATATTAATCCAGACGCAGACTCAACAGATATTGAGTTTTACGTGAGAGCGGTGGACGATGAAAACGTTGCTGATCCGACTCCTGCTTTCATAAAAGTGCCACTTAAAAATAGTCCTCCTGTAGTGTCATTTGACAAAGCAAGTGTAACTGAGGACACTACAAATCTAGTTATATCTTTTCGCTACCGTGCCAGTGATCCAGATGGAGATGCTACGCTAAAAAAAGGCTTTATACGCGCCAATGACGGAGCGTGGTCTGAGATTGATCTCAATCAAAAATTAATTTCACTCATCGCAGAAAACACCTCTGCTTTAGGCAAAGGCAATGCGAAACTGTATTACGGAATTGAAAAAAATGCCAGGATTATTATTGATGGTTTTGTAAATGGGGGGAATAATATAATCCAACTTAAAGTATCCGACATTGCTAATTCAGAAAGTAAAGTAGATAGTACCATAAATATTTACACCAGATCTAAAACAAGTGATTTACTGGCAGTAGGTGGACACAATCAAAGTCTGTCTGCTATATACAATGCCCTTATTACAACCAATTATAAAAATCTAGACGTAGTAGATTATGCTCGAGATGGCGGCAAATACCAACCTAAGTTTTGGGATCCTACCTTCCGACTTCTTGCAATGGAATACGATAAAATTTTCTTTCATACCGAAGAAGGCACGACAAGTAATCCTTTCTCTGGTCTTGATGGCACTTTATTGGATTTTGCGGCACCTGTCATTCAACAACTAATTGACAATAATAAAAAAGTACTGGTTTCCTCGTCGTTCTCTAACGGAGCCGATTTAAGCATAATTGGAGATGTGCTATCAATTGATAGTTTTAGCTCGGCTAGAGGTCAAGCTTTTTTTACCAACGACAGTGCTGCGATAAGTAAAGATGCCGGATACCCTGTGGTACAACCTGCTAATTTTCTACTCGCTGCAGATCCTTTTTACCCAGGAGTAAATGCAGAAGTGTTTTACACTGCTCAACTTACACCTAGCGGTGGCTGGAGTGGTCCAAGGTGCATTGCTATTAGAAGAAGAAATAATAAAAATCAAGTGAATTTAGTGCTCTTTTCTGTTGAACTGCATAAGCTTAATAAAAATAGTATTAACCAAAATCAATTAATCTCTAAAATACTAAATGAAGCGTTTAACTGGTAGTATACTAGGCATATTAGTTACACTGTTTAGCATTGCTCAAAACGGCACGCTTAAAGGGGTTCTTACCGATCAAGAAAGCGGTGAAAAGCTGGTAGGTGCTTATGTAAGAATAGTAGGTACTTATGGAGCAACCATATCAGAAGCAGATGGATCTTTTAAAATTGCCAGCATAAAACCAGGGTCGTACACTATAAATATTTCATTTATGGGGTACCAGCAAAAAATCTATAATGATATAGAGATTCAAGCGGATAAATCAACGCTACTCAATGTGAAAATGACGGCGCAAACCAATTCCTTTGAAACCGTTAAAATAGTAGGGAAGAAAAAAGTTGTTGAATTAGATGATGCAAAAAGCACCATAACGTTAAACAAAAAAGACATCGAAGAGATGAATGTGCGAGACGTTCAAGAGGTGGTTGCGATTCAAGCAGGTGTATCTAAATCTCCAGATGGTATCCAAATTAGAGGAGCTCGTGTGTATGAAACTTCTTTTAATATAGATAACATAAGCGCACAAGATCCTCTGGCCGGTACTGGCTTCGGGGTACAAGTATCCAGTGGTTCAATAGGTGAATTAGAGTTGATTACAGGTGGCGCAGGAGCAGAGCACGATGGTGGTACAGCTGGTGTTATTAGTACATCTATCAAAGAAGGTTCAGATGAATTTCAAGTTGCGGGAAGTTGGCAAAGAGATAATCTTGGAGGAAGTGCAAATTCGGGTTGGAATACAGATATAGGCGAATTTTCATTCGGCGGTAAAATTAAAGTGAAGAAGAGAAAATTTTATTTCTTCAATAATGTTACCCTAAATCTTACCGACGATTATTTTGGTCCTACTGCAAAGCAGTTGCATAGTTCATTACTAACGGAAAACGATAGTTTTTGGGCGCCAAGACAATCCAATCAATTTACACACACCTTAAAACTCTCGCACGAGCTTAATCAAAAAACGAAAATATCGATAACCAACCAACACAGTTTAACCGTAAATCAAAGTACTCGGTCACTCCAAATTGTGGGATTTGATGCGATTCTAGCACCAGGTTATCAGTTTGATAGAAGTTTAAATTTAGATAACGCTACTACCTACACCCATTCCTCTAATATTACTGCTATAAATATAAGACGCACCATCAACGAAAAATTAGTCGGTACACTTACCTTGGGTCGACTTTTTACCAACCTGAGAGCAGATGCCAACGGAAGACCTTTTAGAACTAATTCAGTAGACCAAGTGTATGACGAGCAAAGCATAGTAACGAATCCAGTGCAAGTTTTTAACCCCAATGGCTTTATTCAATATGTACTGCCTGGTCCAGGTTTAATAAATAACGGCGGTATAAGTTCTACGTGGCACGATCACTTTGCCAGTGAGCACACTATTAAAACGAGTTTTAAATATTATCCAAAGGATAAAACCCATCAGATGAATTTCGGTTGGGAGCATAAGCTCAATGAATATCAGTGGGTAGATGTGACAAGACCTTGGGTTGGGGCACCTATACAAATCAATGATAGTATAAGTACTCCGAGTATTAGCATTGGTTCTAGTAATGACATTTGGCGTGTAAAACCAAATAATGGAGGTCTATTTTTTAGTGATAAAATACTATACAAAGGGATAATCGCCAATTTAGGAGCGCGTTTCAATTATTGGGCGCCGGGTAAGTTTGCGGATGATGCGGTTAATAATCCAACTGCACCTGTTATCAATCAAGTAAGGGAAGACTACAAAAGCCATACAGTGAAGGTATTTGGACTTCGTTATAAGGCTAGAATATTGCCTAAAATAAATGTGTCGTTTCCGGTAACCAATAATAACGTGCTGTACTTTAACTATAGCCATAGTATGCGTTTACCGCATCCTCGTTTTGTATATGCAGGCCTAGATCCAGAGTATCAGGATAGAAGTTTTCTTTCGTTTTTGGGTAATCCAGACTTAAATCCAGAGGTAAATGTAGCATACGAAATAGGCTTTAAATCTCAGATTAAGAAAAATTTAGGCCTAACATTATCAGCCTATAATAACAATCGTTTTGACTACATCGTAAGCCGCAAGGTTATTGTAACGGATCAAACGGGAAGACCAGTAAGCAAGACCATGTACATTAACCAGGATTATGCGAAAGTGCAAGGTGCCGAGGCTAATGTTATCTGGCGAATGACGTCCTACTTGCGAACGTTTACCAACGTTGCCTATCAGCTCGCCAAAGGTAAAAGTAACAGTGCGAGAGAAAGCAGTTTGCAAATAGAGCAAAATGGGGAAGTACCGTTAAGCACAGAGCAGTACTTGGCTTGGGACAGACCTTGGAATATTAATCTTGGGGTGGTCTTTGCCCCAGATACTAATTTAAGCATCTATCGAAAATGGATGAAAGGAACGCAAATCTACTTTAGCTCATCGTACCAGAGTGGATTTAGATATACACCAATGCTTTTAGAAGGATATAATGATTTAGGTAGACCGCTGTATGTTTCAGATCTGAATAATTATTTAGCTGAACGAGCTACGCCATGGATAAACAGTGATATTAAAGTCACAAAGACATTTGCACAAGGAAAGGGTAAAGGGGTTACACTGAGTGTGGAAGCAAGAAATTTATTTAACTATAAAAATGCGCAGGTTATTAATCCCGTGACAGGCAGAGCTTGGGAACCAGGAGACGATTTGCCTAATAACCAGCGAGATGATCGCTACCTTGGACCAGAGGAAAGCGGGACACCTCCTAACAATCCTGCTCGTTATACCGCTCCTAGACAAATACTATTCGGCGTTAGCTTTAAATTATAACATGCCACTTATCGTATTACTTGTCATCAAGTATATCAGAAAAAGACGTAAGCTTAGAAAGGACTAAGCTTCAAGGAGCAGGTAGTTACTTTGCTCATTGAATGATTATTTGATGGCTAGCTTTCGTATTCACTTAAAATCAGCCACCGGTCAGATTTAGTGGTGATTTCTTGGAGTATTGTTCCCAATCGTTCGCTTGCTTTAGCGATGATGTCAAAATCTGAAGGATTATTAGCTAGTTGAGATTCTAATTGCTCTTTCTCGGTTTCTAAATCTTCCAATTCTTTTTCCAAGGTTTCCAATTCGTATTTTTCTTTAAAACTAAGTTTAAGCTTAGGCGCTTCAGTCTTGGATTTTTCTAACACTAAGGGTGCCGCTTTAGCGTCTTTCTTATCTTGCTTGGCTTGTTCTTCTTGTTCTAATCTGTACTCGGTGTAGCTGCCGTTATAGTCTTTTATTTCTCCTTGACCCTCGAACACAAATATATGCTCCACTATACGATCTAAGAAATACCTGTCGTGACTTACCAGTAAAATACAACCTCCAAAATCCGCTAGAAAATCCTCTAACTTATTGAGCGTCAAAATGTCTAAATCATTGGTAGGCTCATCCAAAATAAGAAAATTTGGATTTAGCATAAGCACAGTGAGTAAATACAAACGTCTCTTCTCTCCACCACTCAGTTTCTCTACAAACTGATGTTGCATTTGCGGTGGAAAAAGGAATAGGTTCAACATTTGGCTTGCGGTAACAGTTGCTCCGTCTGCAAGTGTGATTACCTCGGCTACATCTTTGAGCACGTCTATAACCCTTTTTTCAGGTTTAAGGTGCTTCATCCCATCTTGGCTGTAATAGCCAAACACGATGGTATCGCCTCTGTTTATCTTCCCACTATCTGGCTGTTCTAAGTCCATTATCATATTCAGGAAAGTAGACTTGCCACAGCCATTTTTACCTACTATGCCAATACGTTCTCCTTTTTTAAAGGTGTAGTCCAGTCCTTTTAAAATGACATTATCACCATAGCTTTTATGTACTTTTTTGAGTTCGAGTATTTTGCCGCCAATGCGTGTCATTTTTACGGCCAGTTCTAGGTCTTGTGTCTTTTTGCCGCTTTTGGCTTTTGCTTCGGTTTCGTAATAAGCCGAAATTCGCGATTTAGATTTAGTAGTTCGCGCCTTTGGGCTTCTGCGCATCCATTCCAACTCTTTATTCATGAGCTGTTGAGCCTTTCCTATTTCAGAAGCATTTGCAGCTTCCATTTCGGCTTTTTTCTCTAAGTAATAAGCGTAATTGCCTGTATAATATTGCAATCTGCCGTCTACCATTTCTACGATTTGGTTGCACACCGAGTCTAGAAAGTAGCGGTCGTGACTTACCATTAAGATACTCATGTTAGAATTGCTCAAGTATTTCTCTAGCCATTCTATCATGTCCAAGTCTAGGTGATTGGTAGGCTCATCAAGTAGCAGTAAATCGGGATTTTGGAGTATGGCCAAACTGATGGCGAGTCGTTTTTTTTGTCCGCCACTTAGCGAACTTATTTGCTGGTCATAGTTGGTAATAGTAAAACGGGTAAGCAGTTCTTTTAGTTTCCGCTCAAAATCCCACGCATCGGCCTCATCCATAGCCGCAGAAGCGTGCTCAAAGGCTCTTTGGGTTTCTGTATTGTAATCTTCAGTTTGTGCTTCTAGAGAAGCCTCATACGCCCGTATGGTTGCCATTATATGCGAACTGCTATGGTCTATGAGGTTTTGAATTGTTCCTTCGTCAAAAATAGGTTCTTGAGGTAAGTAGGCAGACCGCAGTCCTTTTCTCAATCGTACTATCCCATTATCGGGTTGCTCAGCGTGAGCCAATATTTTCAGTAACGAACTTTTACCTGTGCCGTTATTGGCAACTAGCGCTATTTTATCACCTTTATTAATACTGATATCTAGGTCTTTGAAGAGTATGCGCTCGCCAAGGTCTTTGCTCAGGTTTTCGCCGTTTAAGTAGTTCATTATTTAAAGCGGTAAAGGTATGTAAATAAGAAAAGTCCACAATTTTATGATTGCAGACTTTTTGTATCCTTTTAGACTGTTAAATTTAAATTATCGCTTACTTGTAAAAGCATTCTTCAAACCGCTAGCACTTGTAATATCTATCTTTACACTGCCCACATAGATGGCTGCTTCTACACGCACGGGTATCTTGTTGGCATCGGCACTCACCCAAATGGTCATGTCGTCCTCGTCTTTGAAAACACGATCTACGACCAGCTGTGGTCTTAGCTTGTAACAGTTTATTTTGCCTAAATCTGTTTTGATGGTTTCGGTACCCATATATTTAAACTGTAGATTGTATATCTGTTGATCCAGATAAATGTCTAATGGGAATGATTGTCCCACGGTAGCCTTGCTAAAATCAATGGTACGTGCGTAGAAAATACCACTTACAATATCTTGCAAGTAGGCTGGCATCTCCATATTCTTTTTTTTGCCGGTTAACCATTTTTTTTCATGGTCATAATACACCAAGTCTTCGTCTTTATAGTTGTCTTCTTGCACTTTTTTCCAGTACTTGAGCGGTGCAACACTCTGACTGTCAATATAGCTTACAAAGTTATCGCGTACTTTAAAGGCCCAATCAAAGGATTTGTAGGTTTTGCCAAAGGCAGATACTTTAAAAGTAGGTCTTCCTTTGATCATAGTGGGTTTAGCATCTACGGTAACGCTTACATCTGCGGCGTTTATCCACCCATAGTGTACCCTATACTTTAGTTCTTCCCCATAGTTAAAGGCAATGTTTTTAGTAACACGTAGTTGAGTATATTGAGTACTCTCTGAAGTATAAGAGCTGCTTAGTACGAGGAGAGAGAGAAGTGATAAAAATTTTAGTTGGTTCATCTTACTTTGTGTCTAGCTAGGCTTACAATTAATATGCCATTAGACGTATTGCTATGATATAACGCTACAAAGTTGCTTATTTGCATCTAATTCTGTTAAATTTTAATGTTATTTAATAAATTCTCGGCTGTTCTAGTTAGTTTGATAGTGTGCACCAATGTGTTCGCTCAATATGAAAATTCATTTTTTGATAATGACAAGTACGAACATAGCATTGATTCTTCACACATGTTGGTGCATGTAGACCAAATGAGTTACTTCCGCAATGCAGAGTATCTCTCGCAAATAGATAAAGGGTCTACGTACATTGGGTTTCAAATATTGCCGTATGTTCAATATTCATTTAATGAAAAAGCTCAAATTTACGGGGGTTTTAACATGCGATATGATTTTGGTAATCCGGAGATTAAGAGCATTGAACCGTATTTTAAATTTACGTATGAAGGGGTGCTAAAGCACAATATTGTTTTCGGTAGTTTGAATGGAACCTTGCAGCACAAAATGATAGAGCCGCTGTATGATTATGAGAAAGTGATTACAGACCGTTTTGAACAAGGATTACAAATCACCAAACCAGGGAAAGTACTGACATATGACGCTTGGATTGATTGGCACGACATGATTTACGATAAAGACACAAAAAATGAGCGTTTTGTGGCGGGGTATAACGTTTATCTTAATCCTATACATAATGCAAAAAATAAATTAAGCTTAAACGCACAAGGAATGACAGTGCACAGCGCAGGTGAAATAGACGTAAATAGTACCCCAAATTCTGTAGAATATAATTTCGCCTATGGACTAGAATACACGCACTTTTTTAATGAACATACAAACTTATTTGTAGCTGGTCACGCTGCTTTTTATGAAGACAGAAGCAATGACAAAGTACATGGGATTATAGACGGGGTAGGTCAGTTAGGAGTACTTAGATTAACCCATAAAGAATATCAGTTTGTCCTTAACTATTGGGATAGTTACCAATTTCAAGCGCCGTGGGGAGAGCAGCTTTATCATTCGGTTGGCAATAAAAGTTTTCCGGTAATCCATAATTATCGAAAGATGATAGGAGCGAGAGTGGGTTATGAGGTAACTATTGGGAAACACTTGGTGTTTTTAAACCGACTAGGATTTAACTACAACGTACAACCCAATAAGGTGGATGTTACCATGGAAAACTACCTAAGATGGCATTTTACTTCGGGAAAGCGTAAGTTGAATCTAGGCTAGCATCAACGGCCCGTGGGGCAATCGCAACCTCTGCTCGGGCCTTTATATCTGTACCTTTTTTTAGCTTTACAGCTGTCAAAAATTAAGATAAGGCTCAAGCCTAATAAAAGAATAGCAAAGGTTTTTTTCATTCGGTATCGCAAAAGTAAAACGGAACTGACAATGAGTTAGTACATTTGTCCAAATTTTATGAAAGAAACCATTCAAACAATGCTAAAGGGTGCGGCTATGGGTGTCGCAGAGGTTATTCCAGGAGTATCTGGAGGAACATTAGCATTTATCACCGGAATTTATGAGCGATTGCTCAATGCGATCAGTGCTATCAATGTAGATTTGATAGATGTTTTTAAGGATGGAGGTGTCAAAGCAGTGTGGCAAAAAATGGATGGCGCTTTTTTAGTCAAGTTACTCTCGGGTATGGCCATGGGTTTTATACTGGGGCTTAAAATAATAGTAGGTCTGCTGGAAACACATCCTGTACTTATTTGGAGCTTTTTCTTTGGTTTAATTTTGGCCAGCATCCCAATGATAGGTAAGGAAGTGAAAAAATGGGGATTATTGGAAATAATGCTTGCGATAGTGGGCACAGTGGTAGTTTATTGGGTAACTGTTGCGGCACCTTCACAAGGAAGTGAGCATTTACTTATGGTTTTTGTGGCTGGTATAATTGGTGTTTCTGCGCTTATGTTACCTGGTATATCAGGGAGTTTTGTGCTTTTGCTTATGGGAATGTATACCATCATAATGCCTGCGGTAGAGGAAACTACCCATCACCCTTTTGGGCCAAGTACTATAGTTGTAATCGTATTTGGAGTGGGAATGATTGTAGGACTTCTGAGCTTTGCACGCGTGCTTACCTTTACGTTTAAAAAATATCCAAATCCTACAATGGCTTTACTTACAGGATTTTTAATAGGTTCGCTTAACAAAGTATGGCCTTGGCAACAGGTGTTGGAAACCAGATTGAATAGCAAAGGGGTAGAACAAGTGTTGTTTTCAGAAAGTGTACTTCCTTCCACTTTTGCTGAGCTATCAGAAAATTTTTTGTATGGAAACGATCCCCATTTAGGGGGTGCTATTGCGCTTATGTGTATTGCCATTGGGATTATTTACCTCATGGATAAGTACAGTGTAGCAGAATCATGAGAAATTATGGTGTAATCGGATTTCCTGTAAAGCATTCTTTTTCTCCCCGTTACTTCGAACAAAAATTTGAAGCACTCGGACTTTCAGATTGTCACTACAAGGCTTATGAAATGGAGAACTTATCGGGTATTAAGGACTTAGTAAAGGATGAAAATTTGCTGGGTTTTAATGTTACGATACCCTTTAAACAAGAGATAATACCCTTCCTTTCGGGAATGAGCGAAGCGGCTAAAGCTATGAAGGCTGTGAACACCGTTACAGTAACGGATAATGGTTGGATAGGCGATAATACAGATTTTATAGGTTTTAGGAATAGTATCAGAAAGCACTTGCATCCTTATTTTAACTATGCACTTATTTTTGGTACGGGTGGCAGCTCAAATGCGGTAAGATACGCGCTAAAGCAACTCGGAATACCTCATGCGACGGTGTCGCGCGGTAATCTGGTAGACTACTCCTACAGTGACTTAGCAGAAGAGGATATCAAAGAACACAACCTGCTAATCAACACTACTCCGCTAGGTAGTCTTGCGAAGATGGATGAGTGTGTGAATATACCTTACTCTGCCATTTCTAAAAAACATGTTTGTTTTGATTTGATATATACGCCAGCGGAAACCGTATTCCTCCAAAGGGCAAAAGAGCAAGGAGCTAAAATTGAAAATGGATTGGAAATGCTTGAAATACAAGCGGATAAATCCTGGGATATTTGGAATACGTAAAAATGTATTATTTTAGCCCTACTTAAATGAAAAATATATTTCTAATCATCGCCGTAACTTTATTTGTTTTTGGATCTCAAAGTTGTAAAAAACCGCCATTGCCGATAGTAGATGATACTACAACAGATACCACTGGAACAGGTGGAAGCGAGGTTAAAGTTAGTCCGTATGTTGGTACATGGAACTACACAAACATAGATTTGAAGAATGGAATTTTAAATGTTATGGGCAATGATGTAGGAACTTTTACCGGTAAAGGTTCAGAAATAGTAGGCAAAGTTGTGATTACAGAAAAACCAAATAGATACACGACAGAGGTTGCATTTACAGCCAATATTGATGCTGTTTTCGGCGGACAAAGTCAAGCACAAACGGCGCCGGTTAATAAACAAACTTCTGCAGGCACTTGGGTAGAAACGAATGGGAAAATTACGTTGACAGATGACGGTGGAAAATCGATAGCCGTTTTGAGTAGTACAAGCAGTAAAATAGTATTCTCAGGTAGTTTTACGACACAAATTCCAGTTCAATTCTTTACCATCGATGCTACTTCGGATGTAGAGTTTACCATCACTAAGTAGACAAGAATCAAATTAAAATAGTAATCTTATTTAGTTGACTACAACAGTTTTGGAGCGCAAGTCTAAGCCTATAGTTTAGTTATTATTTGTTCTGGAGCCTAGTTGTTTTTAATCAAGCCAAGCACCTCCACTGACATATGTTTTCTGGTAATAGCCTTGTTTTAAGTTGCTAATAATGACCCCTTGACTAGTACTTGAATGTACAAAAAACCCGTCCCAAAGATAGACTCCAACATGTGATATAACATTTCCACCAGAGGTTGCAAAAAAGACTAAATCCCCTTCATACAAGGCGTGTTGGGAAAGGGGTAAACAATTATTAAATATTTCTCGAGAGCTTCGAGGTATATTTTTTTTAAAGATTGTCATGTATAGATTAGTCGTGAAACCTGAACAATCCGTACATTTTTTTGTCTTTCCGCCATAACAATAAGGGGTGCCAATCCAATCTGTGATAAAGTTTAATATATCATTACTTGCTTCAAGATTGGCAGGTATTTGGAGCTTTGAACAAATGTTTTTTATTTCAGTACTATCGGAATACCTGGATTTTGCGTTATCTATAGAATCTGTTTGGGCAACAAGAGTTCCTATGAAGGAGCAGCATAATATAAGTAGCGTAAATCTCATGGTGAAAGGTTATGTGATTAACATAACGTATCGTTTTTTTAGTATAGTGCCTCGTACAAAGGGAGTATATTTTTTAATTTGTAATTTAGTGAATGCTCTTTTGCTCTCGCTTTGAACAGAGCAAGGTTATAATCGTGCAGGATGGTTAGTGCATCCGCAGCCATTTTTTCTGTATCTCCAATGTTGCTTGTAAAGCCGGTTACTCCGTCAATATTGACTTCTGGTAAACCTCCGGTGTTTGTACTTATTACGGGGACTTCACACGCCATAGCTTCGAGTGCTGCTAGACCAAAACTTTCAGTTTCTGACGGTATAAGAAATAGGTCTGCTACACTTAATATTTCTTCAACTGCTTCTTGTTTTCCAAGAAAAATAACGTCTGAACATATATCACAATTACGACATTCTTCCTCAATGCTGGCCCTTTCTGGACCATCGCCAATTAAAAGAAGTTTTGCGGGTATTTTGGAAGCGACTCTTCTATAAATGTCAAGCACATCTGGTACTCTTTTTACTCTTCTAAAATTAGAGGTGTGCACCAAAATTTTTTCTCCATTCGGAGCAATCCCTTTTTTGAAGTGATCTTTCGGTTGCTTATTGAATCGCTCAAAGTCGATAAAGTTGGGTACCACGTGAATCTCTCCACTGTAGTTAAAAAACGAGTAGGTGTCTTTCTTTAAACTTTCTGAAACGGCAGTAACTACATCGCTCTCTTGAAGGGAATAGGTTACTACGGGTTCGTAAGACTTGTCTTTACCAACTAACGTAATATCTGTTCCGTGCAGTGTTGTTATTATTTTAATCTGTATTCCTTCACGTGCTAATATATGTTTGGCTGTAACAGCTGCAGCAGCATGCGGAATAGCATAGTGAACATGCAATACTTCTATTTTATGGGCCTTTACAATGTCGACTATTTTGCTGGTTAGCGCTATCTCGTATGGGGCATATTTAAATAATGGATAGTTGTTAATGCTTACTTCGTGATAGTAAATATTTTGAGCAAATGCATCCAATCTAACAGGTTGATCATACGATATAAAATGTACGTTATTTCCTTTAACTGCCAATGCCTTACCTAGTTCAGTGGCAACCACACCACTGCCTCCATACGTGGGGTAACATACTATTCCTATATTCATCTAATTAAGTCTACAAAGATGTATGTATAAGTGTTTCTAAACTAAAATAATAAGATAAAAAATCGTGTTAAACAGACCAGTCTATCATATGTATACCTGCAGCAACATAATAGTATGTAAGTGCAGACAAAATAGAGTGCGGTAGTAAAGTTCTAGTTCTAAAATAAATTAGGACCGAGCCATTTTTTGGTAGCATTGAAATCAGCACCTTTTCGTTCTGCATAATCTGCTACTTGAGTTGTATCTATCTTGCCTACGGCAAAGTATTTAGCTTCTGGATGAGCAAAATATAATCCAGAAACTGAAGCTGTAGGGTACATTGCATAGCTTTCAGTAAGGCTGATTCCTGTTTTATTCTCCACATCTAACAGTTTCCATAACGTTTCTTTTTCGGTATGATCCGGACTTGCGGGATAACCAGCTGCGGGACGAATACCTTGGTATTTTTCGTATATGAGCTCTTCGTTGGTTAGTGTTTCTTCTGCAGCGTAGCCCCAAATTTCTTTTCGCATTTTTTGATGCATGAATTCAGCCATTGCTTCTGCGAGCCTATCGGCAATTGCCTTCACCATTATGGAGTTGTAATCATCATGGTCTGCTTCAAATGCGTCAATAAGTGACTCTATGCCAATGCCTGCGGTTACCGCAAAGGCTCCGAGGTAATCTTTTTTGCCACTGTTTTTGGGTGCTATATAGTCGGCAAGTGAGATGTTAGGAATGTCATTTCCCATTTTGCGTTGCTGTCTTAGGAAATTAAATTTAGTCCCATTTGTAAGCAGTACATCGCCATTTTCTTCATTTGCTTCGAATACGCCTAATACAGCCTTTGCTTGAAGTTTTTTGTGAGTTATTATGTCATCTAACATGACCACTGCATCCGCAAAAAGTTTCTTAGCTTCATCACCCACATATTCATCTTGGAAAATGTTAGGATATTTCCCGCGTAATTCCCAAGTCGAGAAGAATGGCGTCCAATCTATAAAGCCCCTAATTTCATTTAAATCAACGTCATCAAAAACAGTTATTCCAAGTTGTGGCGGGGGTACAGGAGTAAAGGTATCCCAATCTAATTTTAACTTATTAGCATTGGCTTCGCCCCATGGTAAAATTACTTTATCCGCTTGACGAGCAGCATGCTGTATAGCTAACTCAGTATACTCTGCTTTTATCTCAGCTTGAAATAATTCTCGGGTACTTTGCCCGATAAGTTTACCTGCTACAGGAACAGACCGCGATGCATCCAGCACGTGTACCACCGGTCCGCTATAATGAGGTGCCACCTTTACAGCAGTATGTACTCTGCTCGTAGTTGCTCCGCCAATAAGTAAAGGTAATTTCATGCCTCTACGTTCCATTTCAGCGGCTACGTCTACCATCTCGTCTAAGCTGGGAGTGATGAGTCCACTGAGCCCAATCACGTCTACATTATGCTTTATAGCTTCATCCAAGATCTTATTTGCGGGAACCATAACGCCTAAGTCAATTATTTCATAATTGTTGCAAGCCAATACAACACCTACAATGTTTTTTCCAATGTCATGAACGTCTCCCTTAACGGTGGCCATTAGTATTTTACCTTGCGTATCGCCTTCACTTTTGTCTGCTTCAAGGTAAGGATTTAGATACGCTACGGATTTTTTCATCACACGGGCACTTTTCACTACCTGTGGTAAGAACATTTTGCCCGCACCAAATAAGTCGCCTACTACGTTCATGCCGGCCATTAGCGGTCCTTCAATGACGTGTAAGGGTTTAGCATAGTTTAGACGTGCTTCTTCCGTATCTTCATCTATGTAATCTGTAATACCTTTTATAAGGGAGTGTTTAAGTCGTTCTTCAACACTTTGATCTCTCCAGCTTAAGTCAAGTACTATCTTTTTGCCATCACCTTTTACTGTCTCGGCAAAATCTACTAATCGTTCAGTGGCGTCATCTCTGCGATTAAGCAAAACATCTTCTACCCTTATTAATAGTTCTTTTGGGATCTCTTCATAAACTTCTATCATCCCAGCATTCACGATACCCATGTCTAATCCCGCTTGAATAGCATGATATAAGAAGGCAGAGTGCATTGCTTCCCGCACGATGTTATTCCCCCTAAAACTGAATGATATATTGCTTACCCCGCCACTTACTTTAGCATATGGCAAATTTTCTTTAATCCATTTGGTTGCTTTTATAAAGTCAACCGCATAATTATTATGTTCTTCAATACCTGTAGCGACAGTTAAAATGTTAGGGTCAAAAATGATGTCGGATGGAGGGAAGTTTACTTTCTGAGTGAGTATGTGATAGCATCTTTCACAGATAGCAATTCGTTTTTCGTATGAATCTGCTTGGCCATTTTCGTCAAATGCCATCACAACTGTGGCAGCCCCATAGCGTTTTATTTTTTCGGCTCTGGCAATAAATGCCTCTTCTCCATCTTTTAGGCTGATAGAATTTACAATTCCTTTGCCTTGGATAACTTTAAGTCCGGCCTCAATAATATCCCACTTGCTAGAGTCAATCATCACAGGTACTCGACTAATGTCTGGTTCAGCGGCTATTAAGTTTAGAAATTTAACCATAGCGGCTTTGCCATCCAGCATTCCTTCGTCCATATTCACATCTATGACCTGTGCACCATTTTCTACTTGAGATCGAGCTACAGAGAGTGCTTCGTCATATTTATTATTGAGGATAAGATTCGCAAAAGCCTTAGAACCTGTAACATTTGTGCGCTCTCCAATATTAATAAAATTAATATTTGGAGTTTGAACCATCGGCTCTAAACCGCTCAAGCGCAAATAATTATGTATTGATTTTCCCATTTACTTTGTGCTGAAGAGTTAGGAGAGTTGAGAAGCTTATCTGCTCAAGATTTGTACGTCTTGATAGGATGTAGCACCTTGAATAGCAAAAAGTATGGCTTTCAGGTTGCTAAGACTTCTCCGGGCCTAATCCCTCAGTCTTTCTTTATAAGCGACGCAAAGTTATTATTTTTTGAACATAAAAAAACTGCCTTGACGTTATTCGTCAAGGCAGTTTATGGTATGCTAAGTTTTGTTTTAGCTTATCTTATCGGATAATGTCAACGGTTCCTTCGATTGTTTCCGACTTGTCGTCAAATTCAAACATGTATTTAATTACGTAGAAGTATGTGCCTTCTGGACAATCGTTACCACTATTCTTAACTTTACCATTCCAAGAATTTTTCACATCTTCAGTTTCAAATACTAATTCTCCCCAACGATTGTAGATTTTGATATGATACTCCTGTAAGCTTTCTCCTTCAATTACAAATGTTTCGTTTAGACCTTTACCATCTGGCGTAAACACATTGTAAGGAACAAGTTTTGTTTGGAATACATTTTCGATATCTTGGCATACCGTGTCTTTACAACCTAAAGCATCCGTAGCGATAAGACAAATCTCATAAATACCTACGTGCTCGTTCCAATTGTAACAAGGATCTGTATCCGTGCTACTTCCTGGTCCTGGAGGAGTCTCATCTTCAAACGTCCATTCATAGGTCAAGACATTGCCAGATGGACTAGTTGTAGAAGTATTTGTAAAGCAGAAGTTAGGTGCTCCGTCAGGAACAATATCAAATGCTGCAGTTACAGATTGTACAAATACATCGATTGAATCGGTTGCCCAACAACGAGGTTTTAAATCATACTCTGGTCTTAGCACTACGGTGAATGTTCCAGGCTGTTTAAAGATATATTTAACTACTGTATCCTGAGGAACAATTCCGTTTATAGTGTCTAACTTAGCCATATCCCATTTAACTCGGGTGTATCTTGGATCAAGTGTTCCACTAAAGGTGATTTCTTCGCCTAAACAAACAGTGTCTTTTGATGCTGTAATATTTACTTCTGGCAATGGTTTTACAATCACAACTATACGTCGCTGATTTTGAATATCAGGATTGGTATCCGGGAACATTCTTTGACAACGATTGCTAGTACCGGGTATTACGTCTTCTTGTGTTAAGAATAATAAGTATGTTCCAGCAGTAGTATACGTGTGTCCGTATTTACCCGTTGTATTAGTTGGTTGAGAAAAGGTCTTATCTCCCCAGTCCATTATAAACTTAGGTGCAGAAATGTCTCCTTTGCTTAAGTTCACGAGTAGCAGCGAATCGCCAACGCATATAGTAGCTGTATCGTTTAAATTAAACTCATCTAAGTCAAATTCAAAATCAGGCTGTGGACCAGGTATATAGATTGTTCGGATAATAGTTTCTTCACAACCTAGCTTAGACGTAACCGTGAGTGTAATGTCATAGCTACCACTCGAAGTAAAGTTATGCGAAGGATTTTGAAGTTTACTGTTTCGCGTGCCGTCTCCGAAATCCCAATTCCAGGTAAGTAATTTTTCACACGATACGTTGTTTCCATTTGGACATAATGTGTCGCAAGGATCTACAAACCAGGTAGAATCTTTGAAATCAACTATCGAAGCACAATTAACGATTGATGTGGCAAATGAAATAACAGGGTTTACTTTAGAAATGGTTACATCAATATACGAGGTATCTCTACAGCCGGTACTATCTTTAGGTATGATCGTAATGGTATATTTTCCTGGGTCTGGGTAGAAATGATTCGGTACAATAGACTGGTAATTATCCCACACACCGTCGGTACTGTCCCAATCATAATAAACGGTTTCAATGTTAGGAATAAATCTAGCAGGATCTTGCCATAGTGCAAAATCGTGAATTGGGTAAGTAGGAGGATCCTGCTCACCTAATTGGTAGTATCTAATAGAATCTTCAACAAATAATGTCAATCCTTGGCAAATAGCCGTTGAATCCATCCAGAAGTCATTGTAGAATCCAACATTCATAGATATTGCACCAAATCCACCACAACCCGTGGTGTTGTTTAATCTAAAGTTAGGTGTCATAGGTGCATTTGCGGCAACCCAAATGGTATCTTTTACCGAAGGATCACACGGATCAATTGCTCGCACCACAGGATATCTGTAAGTATGTTTATATACGCCGGTAATTACTTCATCTATCACCCCGTCATTATCGTAATCTCTTTCATACGTATCATACCCTTTAAGAGAAGAATCTCTGAAGTGAAGAATTTGAGTAACTTCAACAGAACTGGTACAATTAGCCTTGTTACGATTTGTTACGTTTTGAACAATTGTAAATGAATCTATACTTGGATATTGTAATGAAGGAACTCTATTGCCAGAGCCATTCAGGAAGAATGTGGTGTCAGATACTATAGCTGGGTTATAAGTGTTACATAAGTAACGTTTGTTACCAACTTGCCATACATCTGGATCAGATTTTTGATGGTATGCTTTAATTCCAAATTGGAAGAATGAGCCAAAACTAGTAGTATCAACACAATTGTTAGAACCATCACCTAAGTAAAATGGAATGTCTTCCGCTGGGATGTCTTGATAAATTAAGTTTTCACGAAGGAAAAGGTCTATTACTTCCTTACTAACTTGCTTTTTAGAAGCGACTACTTCCCATTTCTTGATAATGTTTACCACAATAGTATCGATCAGTTTAGTACCCGAAAGGTCATCTATATTATATCTAACGATAAAATTATACAACCATTTTTCACCATTATAAGCGATACCAGCGTCATTTCTATTAGCTTGTGGTCCGTTGTATTCTTTGTAGTAATAAAACTCTTCAGAATAACCACCTTGTTGAGGTCCACGGCCAACATTACCTGGGTAACCCCAGTTCCATCTAAGTGCTGTAATACTATCTTGTATAGGATCTTCTAGTTGGAAATAAGCAGTTGCGCCGGCACACATGTGTGGTGAGCTGTTTAATAGAGTAAATGCAGGATTCATATATAGAATTCTGAACATATCAGGATAGTAAGCGGTATCTAAGCAAGCAGGCAATCCATTTGCTTGAGGTACACCATTTCCTACAATTAAACCAACGGTAAATGATCCTGCAGGTGAACGTTGTCCTGTACCAATTTGTCCAGGAGTATATCCTTTTAAGAATTGTGTCCCGGTATTTCCTACTATGCTATACGGTAATTGGAATGGAAGTGCACTTCCTGGTCTACTTGGTGCTAATACACCCCCACCGTTATACACGGCCCAAGAACCTGTCTGATTGGTTGGCAATTGGAAGGTATCGTAGTTTACGGCAAACCACGATTGTGTACAACCTGGTTTAGTATCTGCCATATCAAATCCTAATATGTATTGGAAGTTACCCGTAAATGGACATGGGGTGCCATCTGCCCACTCTAATCCTTTTGCATTAGGCGGAACAAGTGCTAATGATTTAGTTGCTTGAGACTCACAAAGTAACGGATGAATAGTGTCTTTTTGCCACAATATTACATTGAAACAAACAGCATTATTATCAAACCAATCTTCTCTATGTAATGCAGAATCCACAAAAATGGCTGAACCAAATCTAGTTTTACCAAACATATCTTTGTATGGATATGAAGATGGAAGCGCATTTGTGGTGGTTCTAGCCACGGTTTGTATGTGCTTTAAACTAAACAATGAATCTTTAGATTGCAATGTAAATTGCGTATTTGCAGGTAAAATAATGGTCTTAGGTCCGGTGTACGAAGGGCCTGGAGTAGGCACTCCACCTCCACCACCCGGTGCTGGAAGATTTATAGTGGTGATGGTTACACCATCCGGAACGTAGAAACTCATTTCGCTAGTGGTGGTAGACCATCTGGTAGTTCCGTTGCCAGCAGTTTTGTTCCATCGTCCTAATGGATCGGCAGCAAGTACGGTGGTATCGGTTAAATTATTTACTGCATAAAAAGAATCTACAGCAGCATCATAGTAAAACTCAGTTCCGATAAATCTACTTGGAGGTCTATTGATTACGATATACGTTTCTTGTTGAAAAACACTCAAGTGAGAGCTATCCATATAGTGTATTTTTCGACCAAGTGACGATGCTGTCAAAACGATGGTGTCTCTATAACCATTCACCGCTGGGTTTAGTCCGTCATACGGCAAGAAGTAGGTGTATGCAGAATCTGCAGGAACATTGATATAAATAAATCTAGGTACAACCATGAAGGAATCAGAGTAAACATTCACCTCATAACAGATCGTATCTGCTTTGAACAAGCGTTTGTCAACTTTTGGTCTTCTATAGTTTTGTCCATTATTAAGCGTTCTGTAAACTTCATCCCAAGGGGTATACCAGTGTATAGGAACACTATCAATACTCCAATTACAATTAATGCCAACATTTCTATTTACCCAGGGTCTACTGTCTGTAGTACATTGTGGAGCATATCTGTCATCCATAGTCCATACTCTCCAAACATTAGGGTTATAATCTCGAACGTTAAGAGTGGGATCGATGGCAGTTTGATTACCAGTTCCTACTCCTTTTCCTCCAGGAGGTGGAACGTATCTAAAAACCCAACGCTTACGGCCGTTAATGCCGCCTCTATAACTAGTGGCGTTGTAGTAGTATTTTTGCCAAACGGTATCTTTACCATTTATTACAGCAATAGAGTCTTTGGCCGTATCAAAATAAGCTTTGTAGCCCATAAAAGATAGTGTATCTGTTTTCGGGAACGTATCGGCCGACAATATTTTATTGCCATTTTTATCTTCTTTCCATTTCCTTACAATAAATTTAGTAATTCCAGTGGTGTTGTCAAAGTTGTAATCAAAACTATAATCAAAATAAAAAACGATAGAATCCTCATCTAATTGATTGTAATCATTTTGATAATAACTGGAGTTATTCACCATTTGAACAGAGTCGGTAATCAAACACTGATAGGTTTGATTATAAGCAACTTGGTCATTGGGAACACCAATAGTTGAGATTGGACCTATAACCTGAATAGTATCATAAATAGTTACATCACATGGGCCTTGCTGAATACGTAAACTAATCATCCATGGTCCAGGTCCGTAGCCGTGCGCTGTCGGACTA
Source organism: Chitinophaga pinensis (assembly GCA_945889315.1). Lineage (GTDB taxonomy): Bacteria > Bacteroidota > Bacteroidia > NS11-12g > UBA9320 > UBA9320. Next base: position 81,264 of record CAMDBP010000001.1, on the reverse strand, counting down.
AAATTATCTTTATCAAAATTGGCAGGTCCCGATGGAGGATCACCAAAGTTCCATAAGAATGCAGACATACCTGCAGTATTAAAATTGGTTACCGAAAACTCGATGGGGTTATCGGCGACACATGCAGGATTAGGTGTAGATACAATTTTAGGATCTACCACAAAGTTGGTAACTGCATTTTTCCAAGTAAAGGTCTCACTACATCCATAGGCAGAAACAGACAATGTTCCGTTAAAGGTACCATTGATAGTATACATATGTTTTATCGTGTCTTTCCCGTCAATGCCAAACCACCATTGCGTATTAACTGTAGAAGAACCTCTTTGAATATTACCATCCCCAAAATCCCACATGAAGGTATCAATATCTGCTAATGCGATAAGTGATGTATTTAGAAACACCCCAAGCGTGGAGTCACAACCTGGGTTGGGCTTAGGCGTAATATTATCAAACTTAATTCCTAACTTTGGATGAACATAGATATAATCAGTAAAAGTGTATTTGGTTAAACATCCACTGGTGTCATATGCTTCAATTACCATGTCAAAGAATCCCCCTGCAGGATCGTTTATGGTAACACAAAAGTCAAATATTTTTAGTTTACCAGCGCCTCCAGTAAAAGTGGTATCCACTTTAGTACCGTCACTAAATAGCATTACAAGTCGCTCAATAGAACCGTCTGGCGCTACAATTGAGTCTCTAAAGCAAAAGCTGTTGCCAGAGTAACACTGTGTGTCGTTTGTGAGTTGGCGAACGTGTATTTCAGGTGAAGGCCTTACAATTACCGTCACGTTGCCTGTGCATGTTCCTGCACCTCCTGTACCCGTATATTTTACAGTGTACGTTCCTGCTTGGGCGAAGCTGTAAGATGGTTTTTCTGACGTACTTGTACCTGGTCCAGCATCGCCAAAATCCCAAACAGTTGTACTGTTGTAACCTGGAGAGTTTGCATCGAAACTTATAATTTCTCCTAAACAAAACACCCCTGTTGAGGACCAATTTCCATTGTACATGACTTTAGGGTTACACTGTGAGTAAGCCAGAAAGCTTGTCACCAGTAACACAAATGAGGCTAAATACCTGGTAAGGCTAGCTGAATTGAATGATTTATTCATACGTTTATACGGTTTGTTATTCTTGTTTTTAAAATCCAAAAAGTTGGTAAATTTAATGAGGTTCATGTTAATTTTCAAATTATGGACGTAATAGTGTTAATTTTATATTTTTTAGTTGCGGTAATTCGCCTTTAAGCTTGTAGCTAACGCGAGCAAAATATTCTCCTTGAGGGCATTCTATTCCTGTGTTATTTATTCGCCCATCCCAACCTTCTTCTGGATCTAAAGTGCTGAATACTAGATTAGAATTACTATTAAAAATCTGTATAGAAAAATTATCGTAACCCGAAATTTTCACTCTGTAGGTATCATTCAAACCATCGTTTCCTACGGTAAAAATATTTATAGCTTCAAAGTGACCGATGGGAGCTAATTGAACATCAAAAGTTAATGTTTTAGCACAAGGATGATTAATTATTGCCGCTTTAATCTCATGTTTACCGACCGTTTCGAGGGCAACATGAATGAACGGAGCATTGGTGCTGTATAATTTGCCATTGATATACCAGTTCGCAATTAGATTTTGATTACTCAAGCTAAATGAATAATGCCCGTCTTCCAATTGTTCCTTTACGATATTTCCATTAAATTCAGAAATATTCAATGTGGTGTGAATGGTTCTATCTGCCGTTTTGAAGTGATACACATAACTACCTGTCGCTCGACATTGGACATTATAAGCGGCCGTGTTGCTGGCGACTTTAATTTCGTTTAAAAACCAATTTCCCTTTTCTGATGATTTAAGAACTACCGTTTCTCCAACACATGGGTTATAATTAGTTGCAGTGATTCGGAATTCGTTTCCCCCTTTGTTTTCAACGATTTTGCTCGGTTGAGTTGTGTATTTTTTAGTTGCGGGAGACGAAGTATCAGAAGTTACAAGAGAGCTTACAGCACTAGTATGATTTGTTTTAGAATCGATACGTCCACTGGCTATATTTTGAGTGAGTGACTTTCTCTCATTATCCGATGATTCTATTGTTTCGAAAGTTGGTTGTGAATCATTGGAGTTAGCTTTTTGTATGCTATCATTGTTTTCTTGCTTATTATTCGGAATATCCGTTGAATTGATAATTGAAAAATAGCTAACAGTGCCTAGAGCTATAATACTACCTGCGATTAAGCCAGTTTTTACAAGTGTTACACTGGCATTGAAATAGGTTGAAAGCGAATTAATGATTCCTCCCACTTGAGCTGTAGACGACGAAATAGCCGTCCAAGCGTCTGTTGGCGGTGGCGTACTATGTCCTGACATTTGCTCTTTGAGCAACTGTTCAAAATCAGATATGTCGTTGAATTTCGGCATTGTTTAAAACCAGTCTTTTAACCAAATCTGTAATTGCTTGCGGGCTTTAAACAATTGAGACTTAGAAGTATTCTCATTAATATTGAGATAGTCGCTTATTTCTTTGTGGCTATATCCGTCAATTACAAACATGTTAAAAACCGTGCGATAGCCCAATGGTAGTTGTTGTACTAAACGCATCATTTTTTCTGCGTCCATGGTACCTGTTTCAATACGGGAGGTAAGCGGAAGCTCATTCGTATTTAATTCAGACACGTCAAAATGTAACTTACGTTTGCGAATTTGTTCTATGCTGGTATTTACAAAAATACGCTTCATCCAACCCTCGAAACTACCCGTAAATTGGAACTTGCTAATGCCGTTAAAAACCTTGATAAAGCCTTCTTGCAAAGCATCTTTGGCTTCGTCTTCGTTGGTCATATATCGTAAGCAAATGCTGTACATGTTTCCTGAGTGTATATCGTAAATTTTTTTAAAAGCGTTATGGTCTCCATTGCTGCAAGCTTTAATCAAAGATATTTCATCGTGTGATTCACTAGGGCTCATTGCGCTGGATATGTTTTAGATGTAATCAGATTCAGGGAGGTTGCCCGAGAGTTAGATTTTTTTTACGTGATACTTTTCTGAAAGGTATTCTTTCAGATTCTCTGCATAGTAACCTACTGCTTCTAATGGTTCTATCACTTCGGTTTCGTTTAGGCCTTCAAGAACACGTTTAAATTGAATGCTTACTACGCGTTGTTCTGAATTAGCAATAAAGGATGCCGAAAAGAGATGAAAATTAAGGTGTGCCAATTCTTCCATAAACATTGCTAAGTGCTCATCGGCAGGATATTCGCATATAGGTGCAACAATTTGAAAAATACCTGCAATCTTTTGTCGGTCAAAGTATTGCCATTGCGTAGTTTCGGTAGGTTGCCATATATCTACGTACAGCTCCGTTTCATCCCCTCGTTGTATTAAGTATTCGCCGTCGTTCTCACAACGAATTTGTTCTGGCGTCAGGTTTAAGTGTTCTTTAACTACTTTTTCGAATATCGATATGGCCTCTGTAACTTGCATGATGGTATAAAGCGCAAAAATAAGGTTAGTAATAGGTTAATAGCAGGTAGCTTTCTAATTATTGAATCATAAAGCTATTTTCTAAGGTTTGAGATCCGTTATTTATGGAGATGGTATACTTGCCTTTTACTGGATAGTATTTGCCAAGCTCTCCTTTTTTAAGGTCGTTACTTGTATTTTCTTGAAATTTAAGCTCGATAGAATGTGTATTGAATCCATTTTTACCGTTAATCTCTTTTTCAAGTAATAGATTTCCTTTTTCATCTGTAATTGCTAAGATTATATTAGATGGCTCACTAAGATAAAAAACCACCTCTTTTCTGGGAGTGGTTTCTTCCCATTCATAGCTGAGTGTACCCCAGTTTTCACGGTATTTTAACGGATCCATTCTTAAAAACACAAAGCCTGAATCTAGGTAGGTGGCAGATTGGTAAACAGGTTCAAGTTGAATCTTATAAATACTTCTGCCATGGGTGCCCACTAATAAGTCTCTTTGCTCTTGTTGTATCGCCAAGTCATGTATCGCCACAGGAGGCAAATTACTAAACGCTTGAAAGGTAGTTCCTCTATCTGTTGAAATATATAAGCCTGCGTCAGATCCTACGTATAAAATATCTTCCGAAGTTGAATCTTCTTTCAGTGCATTCAAGCATTCTGCGGGTAAATTAGCGCCTACTTGAGTCCAGGTGGTGCCATAATCTTCAGAGATGTAAATGTAGGAGTTAAAGTGATCCCATGTATGACCATTCAATAGGGCATACACACGTTCTTTTTTATGTTCGCTAGCTACAATTTTTCGTACCCAAAGGTGTTGGGGGAGTTTTTGGGATATGTTGTTCCAAGTTTTGCCTTCATTTTTGGTAAGTTGAATGTTGCCATCATCTGTGCCTGCATAGATTAATCCACATTTGAATTTACTCTCGGATATACACGAAATAGTGCCATAGCTTACATCCCCATCTTTTCTGCCATTACTCAAGTCTGGGCTAATCTCCTCAAAAGTTTTGCCTTTATTCATACTGCGATGCAACTTGTTGCTCGCCATATACAGAATATCTTGATTGTGCATGGATAACAGGATAGGCGTCTGCCAATTCCAACGCAGTTTCTCCGTTTTCAGGTCGTGCATAGGATGTATGTAGGTATAGCCTCCGTTAGCATCTCTGCGGTAATAGTGCCCAAATTGAGAACCTGTATACACTGTTTGGTCTCTATTGTCTATCTGGATTTGCATACCATCTCCGCCGGCAATGCGCTGATAGGGATATTTGCCTTCTTGATGCCACGAGGTACTATAATTATAATTATTTGGACCTTTCCAAACGCCATTATCTTGCAATCCACCGTAAACATTATAATATTTTTGATTGTCAACTGCAATGGTGTAAAACTGCCCAACTGCTGGAGAGTTGCACTTAATCCAATGGTTTCCGCCATCATAACTAATGTTTACCCCTCCATCGTTACCATTAATAAGATGAAGAGGATTGTCAGGATTTACCCAGATGTAATGATGATCTACGTGTACATTATCGCCACCCGAAAATGTAAAACTACCTCCACCATTATATGATTGCAAGAGAGGGACGCCCGCTATAAAAACATGATTTTCATCTTTCTGGCTTGCCGTAATCACCCCAAAGTAGTAACCGTAGGAATAGCAAACATTTTCGAGAACATTATCGTGTGTTTTAGTCCATGTTTTGCCGGCATCTGTGCTACGATAGAGTTCGGGGCCTTTCACGGGATCTTCAAACATTACGGCATTTTCATCGTGCAGATATTCATAAAAATCATAAGGCTTTAGTTTGCCTTTTTTTGCCATCTTTTGGATGTCTTTTGCTTTGTATTTGTCTGGAAATCGATTCTGTTTTAGGAAGGTATTTAATGAGGAGTCACTCAAATTTTGAAATGAATCCAGTGTCATCGTTTGAAATGATTTCTTGGTTAATCCTTCACTGGGAGCTTCTTCTTTTTTGTATTGCTCTTGATTATCAAGTAAAGCGTAAATAGAATTCCCACTTGCGCTAAGCCCAATTCTTCCCACGTTTTCACCTGACGGGAAAGATGCAGATTTGCTCCAAGTGTCGCCACCGTCTTCAGAAATGTGTACTCCGCTATTTTTGCCTCCCTCCCAAAAATTCCAAGCTCTTCGTTCTTTTTGCCACATGGCGGCATAGAGTCTATTCGAATTTTTGGGGTCGATTTCCAAATCAATAGCACTGGTATTTTCATCAACAAAAAGTGTTTGTTTCCAGGTTTTACCACCATCTATCGTTTTATATATTCCGCGTTCTTTATTGGGAGAAAAAAGGCTGCCCATACTTGCAACGTAAATAATATGGGTCTTGGTAGGATGAAGAATAATTCGGCTAATGTGCTGGGTGGCAGCAAGTCCGAGGTACTCCCAAAACTTCCATACTTGGGGGTCGTTTATGCTAAAATCACATTTAAAAACCCCAAAACCAGCATAACTAGATCGGCTGGAGTTGGCCTCGCCCGTTCCCACATATATTACTTTCTCTACCCAATTTACAGCAAGTGCCCCACAATGTATCGTATATCCATTGTCATCAAAAACCGAAGTAAAGCTTTGTCCGTTGTTTTTGGTTTCCCATACACCGCCTGTGGCATACGCTACAAAAAAGTGCTTGTTATCGTAAGGGTCTATGGCCATGTCGACTACCCGTCCACTCATTATAGTTGGACCTATATTGGTCGCTTCAATACCTAAATAGCTCGATTTTTTTTGCAGCTCTTCACGTTTTTGAACGGCATCTAAGCGCTCCTTTTCACTAGTTGGATTTACTGGATTAGAGGGATATTGAGCCAAGGACGTAAAATAACATAATAGTATAACGCTTAATGCGAATGTCTTTCTGTGCATTTGGCGAATATACACTGAGAAAGTATTAGTTTAATTCTAAGAAAAATGATGTTCGCTTCGGAGTCTAACATATATACATCGTGTTATATAGGTATGCGGTATCGAATATTTACGTTTTTACCTTTTTGCGTAGCAGGTATCCACCTTGGTGAATTTGCATTTGAATCGGCAGTATTCTTCTTGGATAGAAATAAACTTTGGGATGTTCTATATTCTACATAATAAACCAGTTTAAACTACCTTGCCACCGGGGAACTCTGCACGCGTCTTGTAATAATCTTTTAAAATAGGTTTTTCTGATGTTGTAGAGTCTGTTTATGCTAAACAAATCTGAGAAAAAATAACGAATAGGAGCAGTTAGCTTATCTTGATAAAATTCATATTTTATGGGTTGAAGATAAGCCTTTCGCCCTTTTTACTTTCGTCAAATTTGCCAAAGGAATAAGCTAGGTGTCCAGAGACAATTGTTTGTTCGATAGCGGTTGTAAATGTATCGCCCTCTAGCGGGCTCCATCCACACTTGTACAAGATGTTATTTTTGCTCACTGTTACTTGTGTTTCAGGATTTAGGATTACAATGTCTGCATAATATCCCTCCCTTAAGTAGCCTCTTTTTTGGATTCCAAATAACTTGGCGGGAGCGTGACACATTTTCTCTATGACTTTGTTTACGGCTATTTTGCCTGTCTTAGCGTGCTCCAACATCAGTTGTAAGCTGTGCTGCACTAAGGGTAAACCACTTGGTGCTTTTGTGTACGTATTCTGTTTTTCTTCCCATGTATGCGGTGCGTGGTCGGTTGCAATAATGTCAAAATAATCATTATTTAATGCATGCCATAGTGCGTTTTGGTCTGCTTCTGATTTTATAGCGGGGTTACATTTTATTAGACTCCCTTTTTGAGCATAATGAGTATCATTAAAAGAGAGATGGTGCACACATACTTCTGCGGTTATTCTTTTTTGAGACAGAGGAATAGCGTTGGTAAAAAGCGCGATTTCTTTGGCAGTGGATATGTGTAGTATGTGAAGACGAGCATTGTATTCTCTTGCCAAGTCCCTTGCCAATTTACTGCTTAGATAACAAGCTTCCTCATCACGAATTATTGGGTGTGCTTCCATAGGAATGTTTTCACCGTACTTAGCCACAAACGTTGCGGTATTTCTACGTATCGTTTCTTCGTCTTCGCAATGTGTTGCAATAAGCATTGGGGTTTGCGAAAAAATGCTCCGTAACGTATCTTCATTATCTACGAGCATGTCTCCAGTGCTACTTCCCATGAATAATTTTACACCGCATACTGTTTTGGGATCCGTTTTTAGGACCTCTTCTATATTGTCATTGGTGCCGCCCATAAAGAATGAATAATTGGCAAGAGAACAATCGTTTGCTCTTGCGTATTTTTTAGCCAGTTCTTCCTGTGTGGTGGCTTGGGGCACGGTGTTTGGCATTTCCATATAGGAAGTAGTACCTCCTGCCACAGCAGCCTTTGCTTCGGTGTATATTTCTGCTTTATGGGTGAGCCCCGGTTCACGAAAATGCACTTGGTCATCTATTACGCCTGGGACTACCCATTTTCCTGATGCGTCGATGGTTTTGTCCGCAATGCGGCTAATTCCATTTTTTGATATTTCTGCTATTAAACCGTTTTCGATATAGATGTCAGCTATAAATTGTTGGTTTTCGTTAATAAGCAGTCCGTTTTTGATTAAAATTGAAGGCATATATGGTCAGCAAATTTAATGTACGCGTCTATGGTATTTGGATAAAAGAAGGTAAAATTTTAGTCAGCAATGAAAATATCAATGGTTTTAAGATGCTGAAATTACCAGGTGGAGGTTTGGAGTATGGTGAAGGGACGAGAGAATGTCTAATAAGAGAGTTTATGGAAGAATTGAATGTCACCGTAAAAATAGAGCAACTCCTGCACGTGACCGAAAATTTTATTCAAAGTGCATTTAGAAAAGATGAGCAAATTATAGCTGTACATTACAGAGTAAGTTGCGCCGAAGCACTAGAAAGGATGCATACCGTTCAGCCTACTAAGCTTGGGGGAGATAATACACATCTATTTGAATGGCGAACACTTGATCAGCTATTACTAACTGAACTTACTTTTGACATGGACAAGCAGGCTTTGTCGGAGTTAACGTAGCGGATATACGTTGCCTTTTGCGGTGCGAGCATTGCCGTCACAGCCTCGGTAGTACATGAAATAGATGTACAATTGATTTGGCACTCTTTCTCCTTGGTAATAACCGTCCCAATTGGGTTTAGTACTATCGTCTCGTGAATCAAACACTTTTTCTCCCCATCTAGAAAATACAGTAATGTAATAAGAAGGTTGAGAGACTGGTAGGGTAAACGGGAATAATTCATTAAGCCCGTCGTCATTGGGACTAAAGGCGCTAGGCACATTAAGTTCGTTGGGTAGCGCTTCAGGATCTACCGTGATATACAAGCTATCTGTAGCCATACAGCCAAATTGATCTATTATTTTGAGTGAGTACTTGCCTTGGTCAATAGTGGAAATGCTCTGGTCTTTAGATCCGGTATTCCATTGATACGCATATCCTGCGGGTCCTTCAATTTTGGTTGGGCTATTTACGCAAATGGTAAGGTCGTCACCTAAGTCAACTTCTGGTGATTGAGATACAGATATAATCACAGAATCTGTGGCTTCACATCCATATTCATCATACACCGTTACTTTGAATGTATCAGGCTGGTTCACTTTTATTTTTTGAGTAGTAGCTCCTGTGTTCCAGTCGTATGTTATTCCGTCAGGTCCTGCATCCAGCTCTGCATTTATGTTATCACAGAAATGTTTGTCCACGCCTAACTCAAGATTAATTATGGGATTGGTTATGCTAAAGGAATCTGTTTTAACACAATGCCTTTGTTTTACTTCAACCCAATAATTGTCAGCTCGAGTAAGCGTAACCTTTTGGGTAGTTTCTCCTGTAGACCATTTATATTCTGCTTCTTCTATGGCGGTAGCGTCCGCTTCGTACGTAAATTCATTGCAATAAAACTGGTCATCGATTTTTGGTTCAGTCGCGGTCCAAATTCTAACGGTATCGTACGAAAAACAGTTTATGTTTCTTACGATAACCGAATATTCTCCGGTATCTCGCACATTTAAAGTTTGCTTGTTGTCTAGAGGGCTAGTGCTCCATTGGTAAAAAAGTCCTGGCACACCTACATCTAGAAGCACATTTACGGTATCACATAAAAGTGTATCTCTGGTTATAGAAAGGGGAGGAACTTTATTATAGCGTAAGTGAACAGAATCCAGGTAACTGCAATTTCCATACGAAACAGTAGCAACATATTTTCCGGTATCACTTACATTTATACGGTATCCACTTTGGCCGGTATTCCACTTTACAGAGACTGCGTCTGCAGTTTTAGTGTCTAATCGAATTGAAAAGTCGTCACAAAAAATAAGGTCAGGACCTAAGTCAAATGATTTGGTAGAACGTATTCGCACGTCATATTTGTAATTGGATTCACAAATAGACGTAGTGGCTTTTAAACTTATGGTGTAATTTCCATTTCCGGGGTAGGTATAGCATAAATTGCCGGCTAAGCTAAACGTAGTAAGCGTATCACGTGTAGTTGTAGGATCACCAAAGTCCCAAAAGTACTTAGTTTTAGCGGGGAATTTAGTATAACTTTTATTTCGAATGCAAACAGTATCCCCGCATTCAAAGGTGTATGCTCCACCTACTGTTGTGCCGTTAGGTATATCAAAATTAGCAAGAATGTCAAATTCACATTGTATTACATTAAACTGGTAGTCGCGGCGGGTTTCCCCAATAAGTTTCCCATTTCTATATTCTTGAACCGTGAATCCAACAACGAATTGCCCTATTTCAGAAGGCGTAATGGTTATTTCTCCCGTTGATGAATTCATGTTGAGAGAAGGGCTCCCCTTCATTTGTAGAAATTTAGAATAACTAGAGCTCCAATTTAATTCAGCGAAAGGGGGTTTGTCATATGCTCCTGCGGCACTAGGTCTTGGGCTATTTTGATTGGCACCTAAATATGGAGTTGTTAGAAGATATACTAAGGAGTCCCCATTTGGATCTGTAGCCGGTTGCTGAAGCGTAAGTGGAGCGTCTACGCAAATATAGACCGGAGGTACTGTTGTAAAATATGCACTTGAATTGGCTGTAGCTTTTGGCGGTATGATAGTCCATGCGGTAAAACCAGATGCTTCTGGACTAACAATATTGTCTATGGTGTTATTTCTGCAGCAACGTTGCCATGCCAGAATTACACCATTGCTCCCTGGATTTATAGTTCGAATAGCTGTGTATACATAAGCGTCTGTACAGATGCCACTTGGCTGTTTCACGCATTCGTAGTTTGTACTTTTAAGTCGATTAGGGGCAGATCCTGTTAAGGTAAAATCGGAAATAAAGTTATTGGTTTTGGCGTCCCAAGTACTAATGAAAATAGTTTTATCAGAATCTATAGCGTCTGGATCGCCATTATAGCAATCAAAATACACATTGACGGTTACTCTGTAAGAATTAGTGTTTGCATTTAATAACTGATAATATATCTCACCTCCTACAATGTGGGTAGCTTCAACGACTACAGTTGACAGCAAGGTAAGTGTTATGATTAGTAGCTTTTTAATACGTTCTTTAAGTTAGGGTCCTGTTAAAACAGTCGGAAATATTCTATCAAACATACTAAAAATCAAAAACTCTGGCAATATTAAATCCGAATCGTATGTTCCCATCAAGCCATTTTGCTTTTGTATCTGTAATAAATGCTTTTTCAAAGGGTCCGCTTGAGTTGGTGAAAAATAGTTGAAAAACGTGCCCCCCTGTTTCTATGTCAAAACCTACTGATAGCACATTTGTTTTATCTTCTTCCAATTGATTAGGCAGTACATAATAATACTCCACGTTTAGTGTAGTACGTTTGGTAAGCTTCTGTCTAACACCCACTCCTAGCGATAAGATGTCATTCTTAAATTTAGTGGAATCGACAATATTTTTATGCACCAATGTAGGGCTTAATTGAATACTTAATCCTTCCGTAAATTTTCGCGCAATTAATAGTTGGTGCGTGTAATGTAATCTACTAGAAAAGTAATTTTCACGATTTGGTTGCGGCCATTTTAAAGTGGTTATGCCCATATGACTTATCCAAGTGGCGGTTAAGGGCATTGTTTTTAGTCCAGTGCTTTGTTTCAGGAATTTGTATTTTATGAATCCATCATAGGTTTTGTCTACTGTACTTCTACCTAGTCCTACGTTTAAGTTATCCGTTATTCCATAGTCTCCGCCTATACGCATAGTGGCTTGATCAAGTCCAAACATATCATATGGTCCCCCGCTTAAAAATCCGAATCGATGAGAGATTTTAAAATCGAATTCATTTTTAGCTACGGTTTCGATGCTGTGCCCATTTACCACTCTATTGGTTTTAAATGTGGCGGTAGCATAATCTGTAGTTTCTAATTCTGGCTCATCTAACAAATCAACGTCTTGAGCTAGGCATAACTTAGTAGTTGCTAAAAGGATAAAAAAGAAAAGGCTTTTTTTCATTTATGAGATTGATTATTAGACGTGTTAATTGAAAAAACCTTTTGAACTATTTCAAAAGGTTTTTTTATGTTCTTGGGCTAGTGTACGTGCGTGTAATCAGCGTCAACACTTACTTTAATTTCATTGGAAATTTTAGCAGCCACTGTTTTTGGTATTGCAATGTGGTAGTCTGTAGGGTTTACCGTGAATGTTGCTTTGGCATTTACAATTCCTCCTTTAACCACGAAGGTAGCTATCGTACTAACGTCTTTTGTCACATCTTTCATTGTAAGTTTGCCTGTAATTGGAGATTTATATGTTCCATCTTTTGCTAAATTCACAGCACTCATTTTATCAATAGTACCCGTAAAAGTTGATTTGGGATAGGTAGTGCTTTCCATGTAATTTTCGTTAAAGTGTTCTTGCATTAGCGCTTTAGGAAATTCAAAATCCTTAATTAACACACTAAACTGTAGTTTGCCTGTTTCGGCATCAAAAGCTGTTTTTACTTTATGATTATCAGCCGTAATATCCTCTACAGCGGTGTGGCTAAAGAAGTTGATATTTCCAGTATTTGTTTTGTAAACACCACCGCTGTGGTTTGTAAATGCCATAAAACCAAGTGTTGTAATGGCAGCGAAAAGAATGATTTTTTTATTCATGAGTTATTTTGTTATTAGTTGATTATGATACAATTGGATAATACGACGTCTTTGCTTCCGAGTAGGTCAAGTTCTTCAGAACCATTACAACCCATACATATTCCTTTAATTTTTACCGTAGAACTGTCGGTTAGTGCCAGAACTTTGCTTAATTCAGTTGGTTTAAATCCGCATCGCACAAAACCTTCATCTCCATTTCCTTTTAAGAGTATCTGAGGTTCTTTGTCGTTGGATAGGTCTTTACTTAACAATTCTCCTTCTACTTGAATTACTTTGTCAGAATAGAGGGCCATTGCGGCTTGCTCGTTGGTGTCAAATGCAACAAAGATTTCACTGGCGAGTAATGTCTCAGCTGCTTCACTTTCACCCACATTTGTATGAGGTTTATTGTACGTGTTGTAACCATAGAAGGCTGCGCCTATTGCGAGTGCTACGATTAAGATTATAATTGGTCTGATCATATTTTAGTGTGCTTAATTATTTAATGCTCCGTCTTTAATCCAAGCTTGCAATTGGTCTATCGAGCATTGATTTATTTTAGTGGTACTTCCTTGAGGCATTGATTTAAAACCAGCGTCGTGGTTTACACTTCCAAAAAGTCTTCCATTATCTACATTAATTTTCACATCGGCATAGGTGTCTAGCTTGATACTGCCTTGTGGGTTTGTGTTGTTATGACATGAAATACAGCTGTTATTGGTAAGTACAGTAACAACGTCTGTGGCATAAGAAATGTTGGTAGTATTGCAGTTAACGGTAGGATAAAGCTCTTCTTCTACGTCGTAATAACAACCCACAAAAAGCAATCCTATCAAACCTACGATTAAGGTCTTAACCTTAATTATTTGGTGCTCCATCATTTATCCATTTATTAATTATTGTGAGGTTACAATTATCTAACTTTCCGCTGGGGGGCATAGTTACAAACCCAATTCTATGGTTAATTGAACCTATTAATTTACCATTGTCTACGTTGGTTTTTACCGCTGCGTAATTATGTAAGCTTACACCTCCACTGGTTGATGAAGCATTGTGACAAGAAACACAATTTGCATTAAGTGTGGAAGTTACTTGTTTTGAAAAAGTAACGTTAACGCTGTCGCATTCGATACATTTATTGTTTTTAGCACCTTGATCAATCCATTTTTTGATTAGCGCTTGTTGTTCGGCGCTCAAGGGGTTGTCTGGTGGGGGAGGCATTACTTTACTAGAACGTGTTTCTATAATAACTTCGTATAGTTCACTGCCACTTGGATTCCCAGCCTTAACGCGGCCAGTTTTCATAATATTCGTGTAATTATCCAAAATGACACCATCTTCTTGGGTAGCGGCATCGTGGCATCCGCTTTTTGCACAAGATGATACGAGTAAAGGAAGTATTGAATTTTCAAAATATACACTATCGGGATCGCAGCTTACACTGTTAGTAGGACTTGTTGGGTTGTTATTAGGAGTAACATCAGGTTGATGCTTACACGCTTGGGAGCTAATCATTGCTAATAAAATTAGGATGAATACTGAAGCAGAAATTATGTTCTTCATTAACTTAATTTAGGTTCAAAGTTAACTTAAATTAGGTTCAAACTCTATGATTAATATCATAATTATACAAATGATATTACAGTGGTATATTTCCGTGTTTCTTTTTGGGTAAGGTGGCAACTTTATTTTCCAGCATTGCGTAAGCCTTAATCAGTTTAACTCTTGTTTCTTCCGGGAGTATTACTTCATCCACAAAGCCTCTTTCTGCTGCGCGATAAGGGTTTGCAAATATTTCTGCATATTCTTTCTCCTTTTCAAGCAATGCTGCAGCTGGATCAGCAGCGGCACTTATTTCGCCTTTGAATATAATTTCGGCAGCTCCTTTTGCACCCATAACAGCGATCTCGGCACTTGGCCACGCAAAATTTAGGTCTGCCCCAATGTGTTTACTATTCATAACGTCATACGCTCCGCCATAGGCTTTTCGGGTAATAACCGTTATTCTAGGCACGGTCGCTTCACTAAACGCGTACAGTAATTTTGCTCCGTTGGTAATAATGGCATTCCACTCTTGATCTGTGCCAGGTAAGAATCCTGGTACATCTTCTAAAACGAGAAGTGGAATATTAAAGCAGTCACAGAATCTTACAAAACGAGCTCCTTTTTGAGAAGATTGCACATCTAAAACACCAGCAAGATATGCAGGTTGGTTAGCAATTATACCTATACTTCTGCCTGCTAGTCTAGCAAATCCAACAACTATATTGGGTGCAAAGTTGGTGTGTATTTCAAAAAATGATTCTCGGTCAATAATACCGTGAATAACATCTCTCATGTCATAAGGTTGGTTTGCACTATCGGGCACAATTTTTTCTAGCTCGTGACGTATTTCGTCCCCCAGATCATATGCAATTCTCGGTGCTTTTTCTTCGCAGTTCTGAGGCATATAGCTAAGAAGTGTTTTGATGTCTTCTATTGCTTCAAGATCATTTGCGGCAGTAAGGTGAGCTACTCCACTCTTTTCACTGTGTACAGAAGCACCGCCTAAATCTTCTGAAGATACTTCTTCATTGGTAACTGTTTTAACCACATTTGGGCCGGTTACAAACATGTAACTTGTATCTTCTACCATGAGAATAAAGTCTGTTATGGCAGGTGAGTATACTGCTCCGCCGGCACAAGGGCCCATGATTGCAGAAAGTTGAGGAATTACACCACTAGCCAATGTATTTCTGTAAAATATGTCTGCATAACCTCCAAGGGAAACAACTCCTTCTTGAATACGTGCGCCGCCACTATCATTGAGTCCAATAACAGGAGCGCCATTGCGCATCGCCATATCCATAATCTTGCATATTTTCTCAGCATGCGTTTCAGATAAAGAACCTCCAAAAACAGTAAAATCTTGCGAAAAAACATATACTAATCGGCCGTGAATTGTACCGTAACCTGTAACCACCCCATCGCCAGGATAGTGCATTTTCTCCATGCCAAAGTCGGTACTTCTATGCTTAACAAGCGCCCCAATTTCTTCAAATGAGTTGCGGTCTAAGAGTAAATCCAGCCTTTCGCGTGCTGTTAGCTTTTTCTTAGTGTGTTGAGCGTCTATTCTATGTTGACCGCCACCTAATTTAGCTGCAGCAAGTTTTTGGGTAAGTATATTTCGTTTATTCATTAATGCGGTATATTCTAATATCCAACAGAAGCACTTAATTGTGTGAGCATGCTTTCTCCTAGACGAGTACAATATTAAGGTTAATCGTATGTTTTTTAATAAATAAAAAGCCGCATTCAGCTAAGAATGCGGCTTTTTAGAAGATAATTTAACTGTTAAAATTAGTGAGTAACACTAACTTTTCGAGTATACGTAGCATCTCCATTCGTTATTGTTAAGATGTAAAGTCCTTTCTCCAGATTTGAAACATCCATTGAATTGCTGGTATTGAACATATCGGTCGCATTTTGGCTTACTACTACTTGTCCATTTAAGTTTATAAGTTCAATAGTAGTAGCTCCCTGCTGTACATAATTTAAGGCAACGTTTATGGTAGCATTTGCAGGGTTAGGGTATGCCGAAATATTGTTTTCAAAAGCAACCGTATTCAATGATAATTTGCCAATAGATTTCCATTTCATCTCCTTCAAAAGAAAATTGTTGTTAGAATCGATGTCTTCTTTTGGACTAGTTCTATTTCTATGATAACTCAATGCACCCATAAAAATAGGCATATCAACTGAACCTGTAATCCCTGCATTAATTTTAAAGCTAATTTCTGCTGTAGTTAATATGCTTCCTTTTACAGATTCACTTGGGTTTAAAAGAGTATAGTTTGGTGAAGCAACTAAAAGAGCTCCATCCCCTCCTCTAAAAATGGCTAAAGCAATGGTGAACGTATCGCCTGCAGGGATGGTTTCACCCAGATTTTCTAATGTTACTTGCGCAACAACTTCCGTCGTTCCGTCATCATTGGTGTATAAATCTACAGGTTTGTCTATGCTTTTAACGGCCCAGTCTAGTTGCGCAATAGACATAGTTGAAATAATACTTAAGAGAATTGTAAAGGTTTTTTTCATTTATTGTGTTTTTATTTTGTCTGGCAAATTTAAACTATTGTAGCTCAGCTCAATAAATATTGTATCTCATTCATGTCAAGATTAGCTAAAACATTGTTTTCTGACACGATAATGTTTTTTGAGAAACCTTGTTTTTTTTGCTGTAGCAAGGATATTTTCTCTTCAATAGTATCTCTCGAGATAAACTTGTAACTGAATACACTGTTTTTTTGTCCTATTCGATGTGTTCTATCTCTTGCTTGGGCTTCTGAAGCAGGGTTCCACCACGGGTCCACTATAAATACATAATCGGCAGAGGTAAGATTCAAGCCAGTTCCTCCCGCTTTTAGTGAAATAAGAAAAACAGCAGGATTTAGTTGAGTTTGGAATTCCTTTACCCGTTTTGCTCTATTTTCCTTACTTGTTGCACCTGTAAGTTTATAATAAGATAGCCCCAATCGTTGTAATTCTTTTTCAATAATTTCTAAGTATCTCACAAATTGAGAAAACACCAAGAGCTTATGCCCATCAGAAATTGCTGACGCGATTTTTTCAAGTAAAATATCATGTTTACCGCTCTTAGCAGTATATTGTTCGTCTATTAATGACGGGTGATTTGCCAATTGACGTAGTTTTGATAATCCTTGTAAGATCGAGAATTTTGACTTTTCAAATCCTTTCAGATCTACTAGGTCGAGTATATTATTTCGGTATTCAGATTTGATGGTTTCATAATACTCCGCTTGCTCTTCTGTCATGTCGCAATAGATGATTTTTTCGGTGAGACGAGGAAGTTCTTTGGCCACTTCTTCCTTTGTTCTCCTGAGTAAGAATGGTTTTATGATTTTTCTAAGTTCTTCTGCTTTTACTTCATCTCCCTCTTTTTCAATGGGCTTAGCGTATCGGGTTTCAAATTGCTTTAAAGTGCCTAATAATCCTTTGTTAAGCACATTCATCTGGCTCCATAAATCGCGTATACTATTTTCTATTGGCGTGCCAGTAAGCGCTATCTTACATGCAGCATTTAGTTTAGCTATACTTTGAGTCGTTTTTGCGGTGTGATTTTTTATATTTTGACTTTCATCTAAAACAAGCACGTCATAATGCAGTTGCGTAAAAAGAGACTCGTCATTTCGAATGAGCCCATATGTAGTGATGACTACGTCGTACTTTTCTAATTCAACTGGCGATTTAGCTCTTTTGGTGCCCGAGTGAATTACGGTTGAGAGGTCAGGACTAAATTGCTTACATTCATACACCCAGTTATAAAGTAATGAGGTCGGAGCAACAAGTAGAAACTTAGCTTTTCTCTCAGAACTTTTTAACATATCGTACTTCACACGTTGCATGAATGAAATGGTTTGCACTGTTTTTCCTAAGCCCATGTCATCTGCCAATACACCTCCAAAGTTGTTGTTTTTTAAAAACATCAGCCAACTTAGACCATCTAGTTGGTAGTTTCTTAAAGTGCCTACAAAGTTAGAATGAGGTTTTTCAGCTTGTATGGCAACCAGCTTGGTAAGATGTTGTTTGATTTCTTTGGACTGTATGAGTCCCAAAATATCGACTTGGTATTTTTTTATACTGTAGGTATTGCTCTTAGTGCTTTGCCCAGCTAATGCTTCACCTAGCGCGAACCATTCTTTTGGGAATAGAAAAACTTCATGGTTTGGCAGTATTATTCGATCGTTACCTTTTCGTATTTCATTTACAACCTGGCTAAAAGGGATGGTCTCCTCGCCAATGATAATTTGCGCGTTTAGATCAAACCAATCAATTTTATCTGCTATGTTATAATGAAGTTGATAGGGTGAAATACAGTATTTTTCATCAATCGTAGACGATACATCAAAATGGCTAGCTGCCAGCACTTCGTTATGGGTTCTGATCCAGTCAATGCATGATTGTAAGTCTTTAGCTATTAAACTAAAAAATGAGCCTGAAACTAAGGTAAGGCCAAGTTCACTGAGGGCATTTATTCTATTGGCTTCCCATATTTGAGATCGTTTATATTTGGTAAATATGGGCTGATCTCTGTTCCATTCTAGTTTTACGTGGAAGAGTTTGTCTTGGTGAAAAGGGAAACTCAGGCCGCCATAGTCAATCATTACATTAAAGCCGTATTTTCCATTTTTTAAGGCTAATGAGAGCTTGGGTTTAGCCTCTTCTTTTAACGTAATAATTTCAAAACCTTTAGTAAAAACAGGTGAAGTTTCAAGTAACGGTTTTATAAAGTTAGTGTAATATTTTTTTTCACTGGTTTTAGGGATAAAGACCAGTTTTTTATTCAGGAATACCGCCAGTTTTGCCCCATCTACAAAGTCGTAAAACCGGTAAAGTTGACCGTTAACGACCATTCTAGCTGGTTTTTTAGTGAGCATTAGGCCTCCAATTTTCATAAACGGAATACGCTCTTCATTATGCTTAAGGGTTACAAAATAGTTCGTACCTAGTTCGGTCTTATGAAAATGGAAAAGAACTTTA
The DNA here is from genome assembly GCA_945889315.1 of Chitinophaga pinensis. Classification (GTDB taxonomy): domain Bacteria; phylum Bacteroidota; class Bacteroidia; order NS11-12g; family UBA9320; genus UBA9320. Next base: position 62,166 of record CAMDBP010000001.1, on the reverse strand, counting down.
GTGAAATCTCGGTTGATTTCTATCGGGAATGCTGCGGGGTTTATTTCGTCAGCCACATAAAGATGGTCTGCATTCAATGGTAAAATGGCTAGAAAATTTGCAATTTGTTTTTCTAACCATGGCCTAATTACATCGGCTTGCAATAATTCAGTGTGATACTTTTTGAAATATTCTTTAGGGCGTATTTTTTTTTCAGGTGAAAACTTACGTACAACAGATTCTTCCATCAAATCGTCAAGACTAGCGATTAGTTTTAAGTCTTCGGCAGTTAATTTATGGTAATGTGCGGCGTTACCCGAAAATACTTTTTGATAGGTAAGTGTAAGTGTTTGGTGGATAGATAAAGCAACAACATAGGGATGTATTAGCACACCTAATTGAGGATGTACCGAAATACTAAACATTAATTTATATCCTTGTTGATTATTAACTCTCACTTAAAGATGAACCTAAAAAATGGTGCAATATACGAGTGCTGGTGAAAATGCTAAACTGTGTACAGGTTGGATGCTATTTCTAAAAGGAATAAGACATAGAGTTAGACCATAATTTATCGATGGCTTTTACGTTTTAAAGATCTAAATAACGTGTCTCAAGCAATTCTAATAGCTCATCAGGCTTAGTACTTCTCCAATTAATATCGTTCAAGTGATCTCCAAAATTTATGCTGTACTTTAAGTGATGCTTTCCTAACTCATGGAGAACGTGTGGTAAAGCATTAAGGAAATAGACGGCTCCTTCTATGTCCTCCTTCCATTCTTGATAGTAATCATCAGTATCTCCATGAAAATTGAGTACATTCTCCATGATAATTGCAAAATTTTGAATCCCACAGTTTATCAAGTGGTCAATGAGCTCAACTTTGAGCTGCATAATGTCATTGTTAATGGCATCATTCCATTCTCCTATAAGTTCTATTATGCAAAAACCTTCTTCGTAGTCGGCAAACAGTAGTTTATAAAAAAGAGTTTCGCTACCAAAATCGTCCCACTGTGGATGCAATAAGTAGTTGTACACTTTATTGGTATAATGAAATTCAGAATACTCTTGGTTATAGTTTAACGCATTGGGATCTTGGTCAGAACTGTACAGGTCTCGCCAAAGGTAAAAAGGCTCGATGTTATGCATTCAATGAAATGTTGGTTTCAGCAATTAAGTACAAAGGCCTGTTTTTTACATTATCATTTATGCGACTTATGTACTCGCCAATGATGCCAATGCCCATCAATTGTATTCCTCCCAAAAAAACGATGGTTATCATAAGCGATGACCAACCTGGTTCATAAACTTGCAGTATAAATCTAGAATAGAGGGTATAAAGAATAAGTAAAAACCCGATTAATGCACACACAAAACCCGAGATTGTAGCGAGTCTAAGTGGTAGATTAGAAAACGAAGTGATTGCATCTAGGGCTAAGTGAATCATTTTACGATAGGTATATCCTGTGGTGCCTGCATTCCTGCCGTGTCGCTCATAGCTCACGCTTGTTTGTTTGTATCCTAGCCATGCAATTTGACCGCGCAAGTACCGTTGTTTTTCGGGCATTTTTTTTAAGCCTTCTACAATCTTACGATTCATAATTCTAAAATCGCCGGTATTTACGGGGATCTCTATGGAAGTGATTTTATTGAGCAGTTTGTAAAAGAAAGAGGCGGTCATTTTCTTGATGACCGATTCATCTTGACGTTTAATGCGCTTGGCGTATACTACGTCATATCCTTCTGCCATTTTAGCTAACATTTCAGGGATTACAGATGGTGGATCTTGACCATCGGCGTCCATAAGCACTATGGTGTCGCCTAGTGCGTGATCTATGCCGGCAGTTACTGCTATCTGATGCCCAAAATTTCTACTTAAATCAAGGTACTTGTAACGGTTATTCGAGTCACAGTAGTTTTTAATCAGAACCAATGAATCGTCCGTACTGCCATCGTTTATAAAAATGACTTCAACATCTTCCTTTAATTTAGTTAATTCATTTTCAAGCGATTGCATAAATGCTGCAAGGCCTTCTTGTTCATTATAAATTGGTAAAATGATTGAAATCATTGAGGTGCAAATTAACAAAATTATTTAATCAATGTGGTAGCGAGATTTGGTGAACGTTATGTCGGTTTCCAAAAAAGGCGTTAAGGTGTCGTTTTAAAGTTGGGATGTTACTCGTTATGCTTTTTAAATGTTGGAAAAGATGTAATCAAACGTTATTTCCGCAAATCCTTTAGAAATTCTTTAAACCCAACTATGCTCAACATCTTCCTAAATTCTAACCAAATGGATGGTTTTGCCGGAGCAGTATTTTTAACATTTGGGGTAAATCCGGTGCCATTTTCCGTAATATCCTCACGAGAGTCTATGGTTTTTATACCCAGCAAATCATCGCTGTTTTTGAAACGCTCACGTGCTCTTGCGGTATACCCCAACTTTTGCTCGGCAAGACCAAGATTGTTAAGTATGATAGCATCTTCAGGATCTAATTCCAGTGCTTTGCTATAATCTGCGATTGCACCCTCAGAGTCTCCTATTTTATCTCGGATGTAGGCCCGGCAGCTATAAAAATAAGCATTGTCATCTACTAGTTCTATGGCGTAATCAAAGTCCTGTATAGCGTGTTTAAATCGTAAATTAAACTTGCAAACTCCACGCTCTACATAATACTCTGCGGCATCTGGATATAGAGCAATAAGTGTGGTCCACGTATTCATTGCCTCGTCCCATAATTTACTTTTTTGATAAGCAAAAGCCAAAAGTGGGCTTGGTTTTCCTTTTTTAAGTAAGGAGATTACCTGCTCAAATTTTCCGGCATCGTAAAGTGCTTGTGCATCCATGATTATTACAACAAATAACGAGAAAAAATGATTGCAGCAACGGCCACAGAAAACAATGAACTTATTAGCACGAAACCGGCACTTACGTCTTTTATAATTTTAATGTCAGAATCTAATTCTGTGGTCAGCTTGTTACAAAGGCGCTCAATGGCGGTATTAATCATTTCAGTTGCGATGACTAAGGTAATACACAGAAGCACCCAAAGCCATTCTGAGGAGGTTATATGGAGATAAAAACTCAGTGTAATAATAAATAAAGCGGCTACGGCGTGTATTTTAGCATGGCGTTCTTTCAAAAAAAACAATACAATACCATTTAATGCGTAACCAAATGCGCGTAACTGTTGCATAAGCATGAGGCAAAGGTATGTAACTAATTTAGGATACATAATAGGTTCTTGGCGAAAGCAAATCTTTATTAAGTTGGCATTTTATATCTAAGCTGTATGAGTTTACAGTAACCAAATTGCTACTTTGCGCGCTTTAATAAAATACGATGAGTGTAGAACAAGATTTGAGAGATAGAGGGAATGATAGTTGCGAGCTATGTGGCGGCAAAGAAGGACTTACTGTCTATACTGTTGCGCCGAAAGACGGTAAACTAGCAGATAATTGTGTTATGACCTGTGAAACATGTTATGATCAGTTAGGGGATGAAACGAAGGTAGATGCTAATCATTGGAGATGTTTGAATGATAGCATGTGGTCTGAAGTAAATGCTGTTAAAGTAGTAGCGTGGCGCATGTTAACCCAACTAAAAGGACAAGGTTGGCCCAATGACTTATTGGATATGATGTATATGGATGAGGAAACTACATTGTGGGCAAAAGAAGGTGTGGAAGCTGCACCTACCAGCGGTATTATTCATAGAGATAGTAATGGCGTAGTTCTATCTACTGGCGATGCTGTAGTGCTTATTAAAGACTTAGATGTAAAAGGCAGTAGTCTTACCGCTAAGCGAGGTGCTGCGGTGAGAAATATTCGATTAGACCCCGATAACGAAGAGTACATAGAAGGCAAGGTAGATGGCCAAACGGTGGTTATTATTACCAAATACGTCAAGAAAATCTAAACTAGATTTTCTGCTAGCGTTCATCCTTTACTTAGCTTTAAAGCTGTTAATCGCGTTTTTAGTAAAGTCAGAAAGCACCAATTGTCCACTGATGGAAGCGCGTTCTGAAAGTAAGGTATCCCAGTCTTCTGTTCCTCTCCAAAATACTTCTTTGAGTAATCGCATTGCTTCCGGATTGCTATTTTTTAGTTTTTGAGCTAAGCTGTCAATAGCAGCGTCCATCTCTTCTAAGGTATCATACACATTGGTATATAGACCCTTGTCTTGAGCCCATTTTGCTGATTGCCATTCGGTAGCATCTATTGCAAGTTGACTCATAGCGGACAAGCCAATTTTGCGTTCTACTGCTGGGCCAACTACAAAAGGGCCAATCCCTACAGCCAATTCGCTCAGTTTTACAGAAGCTTGAGTCGTGGCAAGTGTATAATCGAATGCAGCTGCTAGTCCAACTCCGCCGCCTACCGCCTTGCCTTGCACCCGACCAATAATAAGTTTAGGGCATTTACGACACGCATTTATCACATTGGCAAATCCAGAAAAGAATACGGCGCCTTTAGCTAAATTTTCTATTGCTACGAGCTCATCAAAACTGGCACCTGCACAAAAGGCACGATCACCTTCACTTCTCACGATAATGACTACCGCATCGTTATTCGATCCAATAGCAGTAATCGTATTTGCAAGTTTAGCAAGTACCTTGCCGGGTAAAGAGTTGCTTAAAGGGTGGTGAAATTGTACGGTAGCAATTCCATTTTCTATGGTGTAGTTTACATCACCTTGATCTATTGCATTCATTCTGTGGCAAAACTAAGAAAAATTGCGTGCCACGATTTAGTTTAAAAGTGCACAAGGCTCAGGCAGCCAAGATTTATTCGTATTTAATCAAATTATAAATAAATGATTATTAGCGTCGTTTATCCCGCTCTTGATATCTTTCATAGAAAAATGGATAACTATAAAATCAAAAAGGACACCTTAATGGTTTTTAATATAGATGAAGTTAATTTATTATCTTATTTGTTTATTCTTTGTAGTAGCATGCAATGCACAAACGAGTACCCATAAACCAAGCAAATCTCAAAACAGCGAAATGAAATTTAACGTATTAACAGAAGCAGAACAGCGGGTTATTCTAAACAAAGGAACAGAGTATCCAGGCACCAGCGAGTTTACCGACAGCGAAGCCAAAGGAACTTATATCTGTAAGCAATGCAATCAGCCACTTTATACTTCAGAAACTAAATTTAATAGTCACTGTGGTTGGCCATCCTTTGATGACGAGATAACTGGAGCGGTAACCCGATTGCGAGATGCTGATGGACGCAGAACAGAAATCGTTTGCTCTAATTGCCAAGGTCACTTGGGCCACGTTTTTGAAGGTGAAATGATGACACCCAAAAATACGCGTCATTGTGTAAATGGAATATCAATGAACTTTGTGGAAGGTGGAGAAACCATACCCGCCATTATAAAAAACGAACCTGTAGACATGAGTAAACTAGATACAGCAACTTTTGGAGCAGGTTGTTTTTGGTGCGTAGAAGTTCTTTTTCAAAAACTAAAAGGCGTGCATCATGTAGAAAGTGGCTATGCCGCTGGAAAATTAAAAAATCCGACCTATAAAATGGTTTGCGAGGGCAATACAGGAAGTGTGGAAGTAGCTCAAATTGTATTTGACCCAAGCATTATCACCTACGAAAAACTGGTAGACATTCTCTTCCATGTGCACGACCCTACTACGCTTAATCAACAAGGAGGTGATCATGGAACACAATATCGATCAGTAATTTTTTATCATAACGATGAGCAAAAGGCCATTGCAAGTGAAGTGTTCAAGCGCATTGATGCCAGCGATCTTTGGAATAATCCTGTTGTTACAGCTATAGAACCTATTCGGAATTATAGCACCGCAGAGCAGTACCACCAAAACTATTACAACTTAAATAAAGAAACCAACGGGTATTGCAATGCTGTAATTGGTCCTAAGGTGGTGAAGTTTCAGTTGAAGTATAAAGACTTAATAAAAGAATAGTCGGCTACAAATTTATGTAGGTAGTATTAGAAACGCGACACGATACTTTTTCAAGATAGGGTACACGAACGTAACGAAAATTCTATATTTGAATCATGGGATTAGTTAATCAACTCATCGGTTGGGTAGGAGCTATTGGTTTACTCACGGCATTTTTTTTAAACTCAACTGGAAAAATGAGCACGACTACGAAATCCTATATTTGGATAAACGTTGGTAGCGCATTGCTTTTAGCATTAAATGCATATCACCTTAATGCATACCCTTTTTTAGTCGTGAATGTGTTTTGGGCGATAGTCGCATTGTTCGGTTTGTTGCGTAATAAATAGACTTTATACCGTTGCCCAGTGAGATGGGGATGGAATTAACCGTAATATTATCGTTTGCTAATTTTATTATTTGAAATGGTTCGTTGAAGATTGCACTTATGTCTACCTTCTATCCAGCCTCTCAATTTATTATGCTTGGTTACTCTTCCTTGTACTCGCTCTCGCCAAAGTCTAAAACTGCTGGGTTTTAATTCTCTGCGCATGATTTGAATCACCTCGTGCTCCGTTATACCGAATTGTAGTTTAATGGTATCAAAACTAGTGCGGTCTTCCCACGCCATTTCTATAATACGATTTAAGTCTAACGGTGTTCTACTCATTACAACTTTACAAACATGAGAATCTCAATTTAGTTCATTCGAATACCAATGTATTTTTTTAGTAACTTCGTCATCTTAACAATGCAAAAAGTACTTGGAATCATATCATTAATTATTGGGCTCGGCTTAGTTTATTTCTTTAATAACTCACATACCCTAGGTGAGAAGCCTATTCCGCCTATTGGTAAACTGTTAAATCCGTTTACAGGAGCATGGCAAAACTCCGAAAAAAGTACAGATTATTCAGACTTTAAGCTTACAAGTGAGCTTATTAAAGAAGAGGTCACTATCGTTTTTGACGACCGAATGGTGCCTCACATTTATGCAAAAAATTTACAAGATGCTCTGTTTGCACAAGGCTATGTAGAAGCCTATCATCGGTTATTTCAAATGGATATATCTACTCGCTCACCTGACGGTAAGTTGGCTGAAATTCTCGGACCGAATCTGGTAGAGTATGATAAGAAACAACGTAGATTAGGACTTGGTTTTGCGGCAGATAATGCACTTAAAGGGTGGAATAATTTCCCCGAGGAGCTAAAAAATATAGATGCGTATACTGCTGGCGTCAACCATTTTATAGATAACCTAGCTCCAAAAGATTATCCAATAGAATACAAACTCTTAGATTTTAAGCCAAGTTCATGGACCAATAGACACTCTGCCTTACTATTTAAGGCAATGACGCAAACACTGGCCGGTTACGAGAATGATATTGAAATGAGCAATGCGCTTCGGGTATTTGGTAAAGAAGATTTTAGTTTAATTTATCCGGATAGGAATCCAAAAGACATTCCAATTGCTGAAGGACCTTATAACTACGCTAATGAACGTACAGATTCTTTTAAGGGCGCTATTACGAGTCTTAATTTGCCTAGCATCCAAAGGCCGCGTTCTCCTGACGGTGTAGGCAGCAATAACTGGGCGGTGAGCGGTTCTATGAGTGCTACAGGTTTGCCCATGCTTGCCAATGATCCGCATTTAGGGTTGAGCCTGCCATCGGTATGGTATGAGATAGCTATTACCACTCCCGAATTTTCTGCACAAGGAGTAACCTTACTCGGTATGCCAGGTATTATGATTGGGTTTAACGAAAACATAGCATGGGGTGAGACGAATGTTGGTCATGATGTATCAGACTACTATACAGTAAAATGGACCGATAAAAGTAAAACCAGGTATATGCTAGACGGTCAGCAAAAAAAGGCAGGTCTCAAAATAGAAAAGATCTTGGTCAAAGGTGAGAAGGTGGTATTTGATACGGTTAGGTACACTGTGTGGGGCCCAGTAGTAGATGATGAGGCCAATTTAGCCCTGCGTTGGATAGCGCATGATGCGGCACCTACACCTGAGTTTCTGGCTTTTGTAAATGGAATGCAGTGTGATAATTATGACGATTATTTAAAGTCGACTGCGGCATTTTATGCGCCTGCACAAAACTTTATTTATGCAGATAATAAAAATGAAATAGGGATACGGATAAACGGTTCACTACCTATAAAAAAATATATGCAAGGAGTTACCATTACCGATGGTTCCCGTTCTGAAAATGGATGGTCAGGGTTTATACCACGCAACGCCAACCCTCAAGAACGTAATCCTAAAAGAGGATATGTTAGCAGTGCAAACCAATACAGTGCCACTGAAGATTACCCTTATTATTACAACGGGAATTTTGAACCTTATAGAGGCAGAACAGTACACAAATATTTAGCCGATAAAAAGGTCGTAGACTTAACCTATATGAAAGCCATGCAAAATAGTACGTATAGTATGTTGGCAGAAGAAGCACTTGCCGTTATGCTGCCAAGACTCAACGGGAAAGCTTCGATGCACGCCTATGCTACGGAATTAGCTAAGTGGGATTATCATTATGACGCTTCATCTGTAGCTGCAGTTTTGTTTGACCGATGGTTCAGTACTTTTCATGAAATGCTGTGGGATGAAGTATATGCACAAAATAAAAAAGTTGCTCTTCCCGAACCGGACTATTGGGTTACGGTTAATATGATGGAAAGCATCAATACTAGTAAATTTTACGATGTAGCATCCACTTCAAAAGTAGAATCCTTGGACGACCTCATAAATCAATCGTTTAGGGTTGTTATGGGGTTAGATAGACGCACATTGAGCGAGTCTAAGGACGCTCAAATACTGCATCTTACTCGCTTACCTGCATTCTCAGAAATGGAACTAGCCTTGGGCGGTACCAAGTATAGTTTGAATGCGATGCAACAGAAGTTCGGACCCAGTTGGCGCATGATTGTCTTGTTGGGCAAGACCCCTGAAGCGTATGGAACATATCCAGGAGGCCAAAGTGGGAATCCTGCAAGCCCTTTCTACAAAAACCGAATTTCCACCTGGGCAAAAGGAGAATATGATAGACTTGTCTTAGCCCGGAAATCTTCAGAAATATCTACATCACTTTTTACCATTCACATAAATCATGAAAAATAGTATTCTCTTTGTCTCCATAAGTATACTAACTGTTTTGTGCTCACTGGTTGCGCCTTGGTGGGTAATAGCGCCTATTTCCTTTGTTGTGGCATACCTAGGTAGAATGAAATCAGCAGCGGGTTTTGGTGTTCCTTTTCTAGCAGTATTTGGTACTTGGCTGTTGGCTATTTACCTCAAAGACAATGGCGTAGTAGCTGAATTAATGGGTAAGTTGCTTTTACTGCCCAACTGGTCTACGCCCATTCTTAGCGCATGTTTAGGGGGATTAGTAGCAGGCTTTTTTGGACTTTCTGGCGCATTATTTAGCTATCGCAGAAAAACATGGGTTAATGGATAATGACTTACTTAGGGAGTTTTCGAAGTGCTTCTTTGATGCTTAGTGGCTGTAATTCGTTGTTTTCTGTAAAAGAAATCACCCATGATGGATTTACATCGGCATAACTCCGAAGTGCCCAGCCAATTGCTTTTCGAATGAAAAACGCTTTGTTTTGGGTATGAGGTAAAATGCTATTTGCCAATAGGATTGTATCCACTTTTGATTTGTATTTTAGTTGAAATAGAATAGAGGTTCTAATTAGCCATATGTCTTCACTTACATTCCAATGATGTATAATGTCGGCTTTATTCTCTGGCCATTTTTTAAAATAGGCTCCGACCACATTACTAGCTAAAAAGTCTACAGTATCCCACCAACTATTTTGTAAAATAAACCATTCTATGTCTTCTATGTGATGCTCCTTCCATTGATTTTTTGCCATAAGAAGTAGTTCTTGCGCTATGTAGTGACACTCCCGATGCGGTCGTAAAAAGAGTACTTTGGCTACTTCAATAGCATTTTCGGGAACGCCGTATTCGTTGTATAGTTCTTTACAAATGAGTTTTCGTGTAGGGCTATTAATACCATAAAAAACAAACTTGTTTTTCATGTAGTCAGCCATTTTAACCGCTTGTTGTGTATTAGCGTTTGCCTCGAGTTGATTTAGAATTGCTTGTTCGAAGTTCATTTTAGTACACGAAATGTACAAATTTGAAAGTTAAGACGCTACGAAAAGTAGTGGATTGCTTACTTTTTTGGAGCATTTACAGCTGCACGTATACTAAATACGTGAGACAATAGGGCTGCGCTTTGGTTACTTACGTCAGTAAGTGCGTAGTCTATACTTAAATTTTTGAGTTTTAACCCAACGCCTATGTTAGGCATAAACGTCCATTCAGATTTATAGTTCGTAATAGTCTTACCGTCTATAATCTCAGTGTTCAATATATCTTCGGTTTTAACCTGCTGCACGTTGCCTAGTCCACCTCGTAAAAAGATGATGTCTTTGTAGCCAGCTTCCACACCTAAATGTGGGTCTCCACTAACTAAGTTGGTTCGAAGCAATGTATTACGTCTACCGTCGGTATTTAAATCCATGTTCAATTCTGTTAAGAAAGTGTAATCGTCATTAAAGTTGATTTTTTTAGAAACTCCTAAAAGTAGCTTTGGGAAGGTAAATTCTAGGGAGTTTATGGGAACCTCATTTCCTGTGCTTTGAAAAGTTTGAATCTCAGCGTCTGTGAAATTATATTTCCATGCATTAAAAGTGGTAGTCACGTCACGAGCCACAGCTGCAAAAATCCATTTATTCTGAGTTTCATAAAGAGCACTTGCGTCTATTCCAAATCCCCAAGCGGTCGTAAATTCACCTGCTTTACGATTTATGATTTTCGCACTTCCGCCAATGCTTAATCCATTTTTGATGGCTTTTTGAGCATAACTGACGATAAAAGCGTAATCTACGGCACTAAACTCTGTTACTCTATTGTAGTCTATCTGACCATTTCGAACAAGGTCTAAGGTATTAGGAATGCCGTCTACCCCAAATCGAATCATCGAAAAGCTGAGAGCTGCATTCTCATTAACTTTTGTACTAATGCCTAAATAATCATAATTGGCAATTCCGCTAAATAAAGCAGAGTGCATAAAAGATAGTTGTATTTTATCCTCTTGCTTTACGAGGGCCGAAGGGTTCCAATATCCTGCAGTTACATCTTCTACAGATGCTATTACGGAGTTGGACATACCAAAAGCTCGAGCGCCTAAGCCTATTGATAAAAATTCGTTACTGTATTTAGGAGCGGATTGTGCATACAAATTGGTACCTGCAAAAAGTAAAACGGATAGTAATGCAAGGACTTGTTTCGTATGAGATAGCATATTTTTACAGGAGTTGAATCTCGAGGGCACCAATAGAACGTTCTAATTCAGGTTCTATTGTTTCACAAATATCAACTAGTAATTGACGTTGGTCGTCATTAAGTTCTATCATGCCTAGTTTAGCGCAAACTCCCTCAACGGCCGCAACCACATTTTCTAAACTGGTATAGTTGGCTAAGAAACGAGCTTTCATAAATCGGCGATGTTGCCCTTTCCATAACTCGTCATCTTGTAACCCAGCATATCGCATGAATTTAAGTACCCAATCTTGTTCCACACTGTCTATCATGTTGTAAAAGTCGTCCGCTAAACTCGGGTTTTTATCTAAGAGTATTTTGTCAAGTAATACTTCAACCATTATGTGAGTTATAAAATAATCGCGGTTAATGTCTTTGTCGCCACTTTCTCTGATCATGTCTGTAGCTTTGTTTGTTAAATCTACAAACGTCATCCAGTTATGAAATTTACGATCACTGGCAAAGTGTCTATTTGTCCCATCATTCATACTTGATATCTCCTTAGTAGTGAAGGTGATATTCTTGTATGGATTTATTCTGAGCTTTGAAATATGCGCTCTAGCAAGGTCTGGCAGTATTAGTCCAATGTTGTAATACTTATTCTCCTCGTCTTGGTCGAAATAATAATGACTTAAATAATTCACTAGTGCAAAGAAAATGAAATGTATTCAATTAATAGCATAGTATTAATAATGAGATTAATAAAGGATAGCAAATCGGTAACCTACAAAAATTCAAAGGTTAAATTCTCAAAAGCTAAAGCATTACATTTGCCCCTTTGGAAAAGCAAAGTAAATCCTCCGATAGACTTGGGACTGACAAAATAGGGTCTTTGTTGCTGAAACAATCACTGCCTGCTGCTTGCGGCTTTTTGGTGATGTCATTATACCAGATGGTAGATGTTTGGTTTGTAAGTCATTACGCAGAAGGTGAAGTGGCAATAGCTGCCATTACAGTGGTGCTTCCTATAACATTTCTCATCTCTTCTTTTGGTATGGCAATAGGAGTAGGCGGGGCGTCGGTTTTAGCCCGTGCTCTGGGTGAAGGAGACGCCAAGAAAGCTCAGAAAACGTTCGGGAATCAAATAATATTAACGTTGTTTTTTGTGGGTGTTTTTGTATTACTTGGCTTTATTTTTCAGGATCAGATATTAACGTTGTTTGGTGCTAATTATGAAATTCTGCCTTATGCTAAGAAGTACTTTAATATTTTGCTCATAGGTCTTCCTTTTCTAGGATGGGCTATGATGACTAATAATGTTATACGAGCAGAAGGAAAACCTAAAGTGGCGATGTTAACCATGATTATCCCTGCTATTTCTAATATTTTTTTAGATTATATACTTATCTATCATTTCGACATGGGGATAAGCGGTGCTGCATGGGCTACTACTGCAGGATATTGTTTAAGTGGCGGATATACCTTGTGGTTTTTCTTATCGGGTAGAAGTGAATTGAAATTAACCAAAAGCAATGTTAAGCTAGACCTTCCTGTTACCGCTGAAATTGCTTCAATCGGTTCTATTACACTTGTGCGGCAAGGGATGTTTAGCTTATTGGCTATTGTGTTAAACAGTCAACTTAATATATGGGGTAATATTGAATATGCATCAACCCTGGGAGACAAAGGGGGTTCACATGCTTTAGCTATTTTTGGATTAATTAGAGGATACACCTTATTTATTGCGTTTCCTATCATTGGGGTAATGCAAGGACTTATGCCTATTATAAGTTATAATTATGGCGCTAAAAATTGGACGAGAGTAAGCGATACTATAATTCTAGGCTTGAAATGGACCTTTAGTATATCTGTCCTAATGCTTGGGATTCTATTTTTGTTCCCGAAGCCGCTAATACAAATTTTTACGGAAGACAAAGAATTATTGGCCCATACGCCTAGAGTTCTGAAGTGGATTTTTATATCCTTACCACTCATGGGTGTAGGGTTTATTGGAGGCGCCTATTTTCAAGCCATAGGGAAGCCAATGCCAGCATTAGTTCTTACCCTAGCTAGGCAAGGAATATTTATGATTCCTCTAATGTTTGTTTTTGCGCATTTTGCAGGCCTGGATGGTGTTTGGTTTTCAATGCCAGTAGGAGAGATATTGGCCGGCCTGTGGGCAGGGATTTGGTTGTACATGGAGGTAACCAAGATGAACAAGAACGCAAAAGTTACTTCGGAATAGCATAAAGTAATTACCTTTTCTTTTTTTTACATTTGTACTACCGTTAAAAAGGGTGTAACATGAAATTGCATAATACTATTAATGGGGAAGAATTAAAGAAGAAAATCAAAACAAGTGACGAAAAACGCACTACTATCTCCTTTTATAAGTATGCCAAAATAGGCAACCCCCAATTGTTTAGAGATCATCTGTTCTTCCATTGGGATCAACTCGGGGTGCTAGGAAGAATATACGTAGCTCACGAAGGAATCAATGCGCAACTTAGCGTGCCTAATAATAAGTTGGAAGCGTATAAAGCAGAGTTGGAGAACATTACCTTTTTGAAAGGGATTAGGTTAAATTTTGCTGTAGATGATGATGGAAAATCGTTCTTTAAACTTGCTATAAAAGTAAGATCTAAGATAGTAGCAGACGGACTTGAAGATGACCTTTTTGATGTAAGCAAGCCAGGCAACTACTTAAATGTGGAAGAATTTAACAAGCTTATAGATGATGAAAACACCTTGCTTATTGATATGCGTAATCATTATGAGAGTGAAGTGGGACATTTCGATGGAGCATGGTGCCCTGACGTAGATACCTTTAGGGAGCAACTCCCTTTAGTTGTGCATGAGCTACAAGAGCAAAAAGATAAAACCGTAGTGATGTACTGCACGGGCGGCATAAGGTGCGAGAAAGCAAGTGCTTATCTTAAGCATGAAGGGTTTAAAGATGTTTACCACTTAGAAGGAGGAATCATTAAATATTCAAGAGATGCCAAAGAAAAAGGACTTCCTAACAAATTTATTGGGAAAAATTTTGTTTTTGACGAACGACTCAATGAACGAATTACAGATGATATAATTGCCAGTTGTCATCAGTGCGGAGAACCTTTTGACGATCATAGTAATTGTAAAAACAAAGCATGTAATCTGCTCTTTATTCAATGTCCTAAATGTGCTCAAAAATATAGTAGTACGTGTTCGGTCGAATGTCAAACAATCGCTGCATTGCCAGAGGAAGAGCAACGTGCATTGCGTAAAGGGAAAGATACAGGCGTTCGTATTTTCAGTAAAGGTCGATTTAAATAAAAAAGCCCCAAACCAGAGGTACGAGGCTTTTTTATTTTATGTAGTGGTATTATTTTCTATACATTACAGCATCCACCGCTTCAACCACACGTTGCACGTTGGGTAACCACGCGTCAACTAGCGTAGCAGCATAAGGTAACGGTGTATCACGCGTAGTTACACGTTTTATCGGCGCGTCCAAATGATCAAATACCATTTGGCTCATCATGTAACTAATTTCAGATGAGATTGACGCAAGTGGCCAAGCTTCTTCTAAAACAACGCATCTATTTGTTTTCTTTATACTTTCAGCAATTGTATGGTAGTCAATCGGTCTTACGGATTGTAAGTCGATAAGTTCTACATCTATTCCTTTTTCAGCTAATGCTACAACAGCGTCTTCAGCAACACGCATCATTTTACCAAATGATACAAGTGTTACGTCTGTGCCCGCTTTTTGTATGTTGGCTTGTCCAATAGGGATATAATACTCTTCTTCAGGAACATCGTGCTTTAGGCCATACATTTGTTCACTCTCCATAAAAATAACTGGATCTGGATCTATAATAGCAGATTTCAAAAGACCTTTTGCATTATAAGCATTAGACAAAACCACAACTTTGAGTCCAGGGCAGTTTGCGTACCAGTTTTCAAAAGCTTGAGAGTGCTGAGCACCCAATTGTCCTGCGCTACCGGTTGGTCCTCTAAATACCATAGGGCAAGTAAATTGACCGCCACTCATGCTATTCATTTTTGCTGCTGCATTTATTACTTGGTCAATTGCAACAAGACTAAAGTTAAATGTCATGAATTCTACAATTGGTTTGAGTCCATTACTTGCAGCCCCCGTAGCTATACCGGCAAATCCAAGTTCCGCAATAGGAGTATCGATTACCCGCTTTGGTCCGAACTCATCAAGCATACCTTGACTTACCTTGTAAGCGCCATTGTATTCTGCTACTTCTTCACCAATAAGAAACACAGATGGATCTTTTCTCATTTCTTCGTTCATTGCCTCACGAAGGGCCTCGCGTATTTGCAGTTGTCTTGCCATTTCTTTTTTACAAGGGGCAAAAATAATAATAATGCGCTCATTCTTGCAGGAATAATAACTACTTCATCTCATACTCCCACATTTGACTTAGATGAATATTTTTAAATGACATTTTTTTTTCTGGCTATATCGATTTAGAGTAATGTTACCTTTGTCGTTAATTCTTTACTGTAAATAGAATGAAGGGAATTGTGGTTGACGGCTAGGTAATTTTAAGTAAGTTTGTGCCATAAAATCAAGCATAGAGTAAATATAAGTTTTAAAATAGGGTAGACGTGTATGTATGCAATTTACCAAACATAACCAGTAAAAATATTCTTAAAATCTAAATCAATAACGCAGAAAAATTTTTCAGCTTTTCTAAAGTTGAAATACTTAGCTTTTAGTATATGTGGCCAGACTTTATGTCTGGCCATTTTTGTTAATTTTATTTGAGTTTGAAATGCAAGCTCGCTTAATCTCCTTATCTTTGCCGAGATGCATAAAATAGAGCGATTATTACAAGACAGAATTCTTTTTTTGGATGGTGCAATGGGTACTATGATCCAAAAACACAAACTCTCCGAAGAACAATATCGTGGGCAACGATTTGCGGATTATCAACATAATCTCAAAGGGAATAATGACTTGCTATCCATAACTCAGCCTCATATCATTACAGAAATTCATAATCAGTTCTTAGAAGCTGGAGCCGATATTATTGAAACAAATAGTTTCAATAGTACAGCGGTTTCTATGGCCGATTATCACATGGAATTTTTAGTTGATGAGTTAAATGTAACTTCTGCGAAACTAGCTAGAAATGCAGCTGATACGTATACCGCTAAAAATCCAGACAAGCCACGTTTCGTAGCGGGAAGCATTGGACCAACTAATAAGACCGCAAGTCTATCTCCTGATGTCAATAATCCGGGCTATAGAGCAGTCAGTTTCGACGATTTAGTTGCTACCTATAGACAGCAAACCATCGCATTGGCAAAAGGTGGCGTAGATATTTTTTTAATTGAAACGGTCTTTGACACCCTAAACTGTAAAGCAGCCATCTTCGCCATACTAGAAGTTAAAGAAGAAATGGGTTTAGATACACCCATTATGATTAGTGGTACAATAACAGACGCGAGCGGAAGAACCTTAAGCGGTCAAACTGTGGAAGCGTTTTGGTATAGTGTTAGTCATGCGAAACCGCTAAGTATTGGTCTTAATTGCGCCTTGGGTGCAGATCAAATGAGACCATTTATCAAGGAATTGAGTGATAAGGCATGGTGTAGAGTATCCGCACATCCTAATGCAGGCTTACCAAATGAATTTGGCGAATACGATGAAACACCAGAAAGTATGAGTAAGGTGGTAGGAGAATTTGCGAGCAGCGGATTTTTAAATATAGTTGGAGGATGCTGCGGAACAACCCCAGAACACCTCAAGGCGATTATTGATCGTGTTCAAAGCGAAAAACCAAGGGAGATTCCCTTACTTGGGCTTTAGGTAACTGCCTAAAATTGTGATCTTACCTTAACATGTGTATTTTCGTTTTATGAATGCAAGAAATTATGGTATTTTGATACTTTTGGTTTTAGTAGTGTCTTGTACACCCAAAAAAGGTAAAATTCATCCCGAAACACATGAAGTAAGAATGGATATCACGGTAGGCTCTGGAGCTAATGTCCAATCCTTTAACGTTTACAAAGACGACAAGATAGTAAGTCAGATCAGTGCTTCTGGGGAAGATAATGCAACCTATACGTATTCGGAAATTAACCCAGTAACAGAGCATCCATACAAACTAGCTTACATTGTAGAGCCGATGTTTATGGATTCTGCTAAGGCTTTGACAGCTGTCACTCTACAGATTTTCGTAGACGATATTGAAAAGGCAAAAACTACGCGTCCTGCAGTTGTGTATGGAGGTTTAGCAAAACTTAATTATCAGGGCCAGTAAATAACGGGTAAGTGAGTCGTAACAAAAAAAGGCCTTCCATTCGGAAGGCCTTTTTTATTATATCTTTTCTTGATTAAACAAGTTCCGCCATTTTAGCGCCGATGCCTGCTGGAGAATCTACAACGTGTATTCCACATTCTCTCATGATGGCTTTTTTAGCAGAAGCTGTATCATCATCACCTCCAACGATAGCGCCTGCGTGACCCATTGTACGGCCTGCTGGTGCAGTTTCACCTGCGATAAATCCTACTACCGGCTTAGTGCCAAATTCTTTTATGTAACGTGCAGCTTCAGCTTCCATGCCACCGCCTATTTCACCTATCATAACGATGCCTTCGGTTTCAGGATCGTTCATTAGTAATTCAACTGCCTGCTTCATAGAAGTACCAATGATAGGATCGCCACCTATTCCAATAGCGGTAGTACAACCCATACCCGCTTTTACTACTTGGTCTACTGCTTCATAAGTTAATGTCCCAGATTTAGACACTATACCAATTTTACCTTTTTTAAAGATAAAGCCTGGCATAATTCCAACTTTGGCTTCATCTGCAGTAATAATACCAGGACAATTAGGGCCAATTAATCGACAAGTTTTGTCAGATAAATATGCTTTAACCTTCACCATGTCTGCGACAGGAATACCTTCGGTGATACACACAATAACGTGTATGCCTGCAGCAGCTGCTTCCATAATAGCGTCTGCCGCAAATGGAGGTGGTACAAATATTATGCTTGTGTCAGCGCCAGTGGTGGTTACAGCATCTGCTACAGTATTGAAAACAGGTTTGTCAAGATGAGATTGTCCACCTTTACCGGGTGTAACGCCTCCTACCACTTGCGTACCATACTCTATCATTTGGCCTGCATGAAAAGTTCCTTCGCTACCTGTAAAGCCTTGAACAATAATTTTAGAATCCTTATTTACTAATACTGACATTGTTTTTTTTGAGTGCTGCAAAAGTACTTTTTTTAGTAACATCTAAAAGCGTAAAAGGTAGGGATTATGCTGAAGGCTCAATAGCGGAACATCGGCTGTTCATCGTACAAACAAATCATCTAGTAGAAAGCCTAGTACTTTGTATTGCATAGTACTATTTAAATAAGATAGGTTTGCATTCTCAAATGAATATAGAAAATACGCAATCGCAAATGCGCAAGGGCGTGCTAGAGTATTGCATTTTAACGCTTGCGAGCGAAGGAGAGGTTTATGCCTCAGACATAATCGCTAACTTAAAGGATGCTAAACTAATAGTGGTTGAAGGCACTTTGTATCCTTTGCTAACGCGCTTAAAAAATGCAGGTTTACTCAAATACGAATGGAAAGAAAGCGATCAAGGACCGCCTCGTAAGTATTATTCTCTTACCGAAGAGGGTGTGCTTTTTAACAATCAACTTGCTGAAACATGGTCTGAATTAAATCAATCTGTAAACCGTCTAACCAAAAAAATATGAATAAAATAATAAAAATAAACTTAGCAGGTCAAGCTGTTTCTATAGATGAACAGGCTTATGATAGTTTAAGCCACTATATGAGAAGCTTGGAAAAACATTTTGTTAATACGGAAAGTGGGAAGGAAATTCTCGATGATATAGAGGCGCGAATTGCCGAATTATTTTTTGCAAAATTGAGAGTTAATGACTTTATAAGCGAATTACATGTTCAAGAAGCAATTACCCTGATGGGCACTGCTCAAGATATGGGAGCAGAGGATCATGATGAAAGTCAAGATTCACAAGGGTATAAGGACCCCAAACGCAAAAAGTTATTTAGGGATAAAGATGATGCTATTTTTGGAGGTGTTTGTTCTGGCATTGGAGCTTATTACGGACTTGACACTATCGCGGTGAGGATTATTTTCATTTTACTTGTAATGCTTGCCGGCGCGCCTATTGTGGCCTACATCATACTCTGGGCAATAATTCCAGCTGCAATTACGCCCCAAGACAGGTATCGTATGCACGGGAATGCAAGCACCATATCCGATATAGCCAATAACATTCGAGAGGAGGCAGCCTCCGTTTCTAGCAACTTGCGAAACGAAGCATCTAAGTGGTCCGAGAATCTAAAAAACAATGGTAGTTTGAAACGTGGAACACAAACCTTGACCTCTGGTGTAGCTGAAATAATAACCGTTGTGGCCAAGTTATTCGCCGTTTTTTTAATCATTTTGCTAGTGATGCTCAGTATTTATTTTCCTTTGGTTATTCTGTCTAATGTTTCTGGCACTATGAGTGGTTATATAAATGGCAGCGGGTTTAGTGCTTCTCTTTTTTTGGATCCACCTGTGCTGAATTGGTTATATTGTGTATCGCTTATCAGTTTATGTCTTATACCGTTAGGAATTGCCATTTATACATTGTTGAAATTTGTTTTTAATTGGACAACTAGTACACATCTAAAAGGATTTTTTATAGCTTGGCTTCTAAGCTTGGCGGTATTAATAGGTGTTTCTATTTATGCCATTCGTGATTCACACCTCAAATTTAGAGACTTTATAGAGCAAATGGATGTCGATAATAATGAAGATGCGCTAGAAAATGATGCGGAAATTACAAACGGGGAAGGAGGTGTTTAGCTTGAACCTGAAATGCGCGTAATTTCGCAGTGTGCAAGAGCAATTTATACCATTTGTGCATCCTATGAATCTAGACAACAATGAAGATTTAGTGGCGGCCAGCAGTGAATTATCCTTACTCATGCAAGGACGCAGAAGTGTGTAAACGTTTTCAGATAAACCAATTCCTGCAGAAGTAATTCATAATTTAGTCAGCATAGCGGCTTCTGTACCCAGCGGTGCGCATAAACAGCCTTGGACATTCTGTGTAATTTCTAACGATGAGATTAAAGTAAAAATTAGAGAAGCTGCGGAAAAGGAAGAATTTGCGAACTACCACGGCAGAATGAGTGACGAATGGCTGCAAGACTTGAAAAAGTTTGGTACTGATTGGCATAAAACATTCATAACAAGAGCTCCTTACGTTGTTGTAGTATTCAAAAAGACCTATGATATCGAAGCAGATGGGAGTAAGGGGAAAAATTACTATGTGAATGAGAGTGTTGGGATAGCTTGTGGTTTTTTACTAAGTGCAATTCACCAATTGGGTTTAGTAAGCCTCACCCATCCAACGAGAAAGCATTTGTACTTATTCCAATAGGTTACGCTGATGATGCTAAGGTTCCGGATATAGAAAGAAAACCAATTGAAGAGGTAATGCTCAAGTATTAGTAATATTGCACTTCGATTTATGGCCAAAATAGAAATTAATAATACCACGTTTGACGTTCACAAGGATGAGCAAAATGTACTTCTAAATGGTGAAATAGCTGCGTATAACTTACTAAAATTAACCAACAACGAGTATCATTTAATACTAGATGGTAAATCGTATACCATTGCATTAACAGATAAAAATTCGAGTAAAGGGGAGCTTCATTTTACCATAAATGGAAGGACTATGAGCACCAGGTTGCATAATAAATTAGCCGAATTATTGAAGTCGATGGGGATGGAAAGTGGTAAAAAGAAATTAAAAGAACTCAAAGCTCCAATGCCAGGACTTGTGCTCAATGTGCTTGTAAAATCAGGCGATGAAGTTGCCGAAGGACAAGAGCTTATTGTGTTAGAAGCCATGAAAATGGAAAACGCCATTAAAAGTCCACAGGCGGGTATTATAGACCAAGTTTTAGTTGTAAATCAAGACAAAGTAGAGAAGAACCAACTACTTTTATCATTTGTGTAACGAGGTCTTTTTAATAGGCTTCTTACGTTTTACGAGATTATATTTTTATTAGTTTACGACGCAGGACGTCTCCATTTTGTCCTAGAAAATAAGCGTAATAGCTCCCTGATTCCCAATCAGAAACATCGTGCGTAATCCAATCTGTTCCAGCGGTAAGTATGTAAACGAGTACTTCTTTGCCTTGTATGTCTGTGATCTTAAGTGTGCCAGATTGGGGTACTTGCATTTTCCAAAAAAGCTGATTGGTTACAGGATTATTTAGGACAAGGTAATTGTCTATGTGCTTTTCTGCCACTGCTAGTGTGGTACGTGTAATTTCCATTTTTAAGGTTACTGGAAGGTGATCACTCATACCATAAAGCGCGGCTAATACACTGCTCGGAACAGATACATTTGATCCTGCATTAATGTCCGCATTAAAGTGATTTCCATCGTTGCCTACTGCTTTGTAACTTCCATTTACATAACCTAATCCACGGGCATTATTCAATAATTCTTGCCCACAGAGTATAAAGTCAAATCGGTCATCTAACCCACCGCCACTGTGGCAACTGCCCGTAACACGTGTGCTTTGCGTATGTATAGAAGCATATGTTCCTGTATTATTCCATGCTCCGGGTTTATTAATAGGGTCTTTGAAGCGAGTAGCTGTATTTGCATCTCCTAATAACTTAACAAAAGCTTGTTCATTGCTCGTGTATACATTGAAATCTCCACTCATGAGATAGGTGTGATTTACGTTGTAGTGCTCGTTATGATATGCCATTAATGCGTTTGTCATCGTAGCTCTTTCGGTGGCATCGGCAGCTGTATTTCCTGCTTTTAAGTGAGCTACATAAACGGTTAAAAATGTAGTGTCTCCTTGTTCTAACTGGGATTGATCTCGATAGTAAAGCGTATAAATATCTATTTGCCGTACCAGAAAAGTGCCATTGCTTGCACGGTCTATTTTATCTTGATTGTGCAGAGACAGTTTATTCTCATTGTAATACAGCATGTTGCAAAGGTTAGAGTTAGCAGAATAAGCACATTGCTTATAGAATTTTCTACCACCTTGATTTATCCCGTTATCCAATAATCGAGTGGGGGATATGCCGTCTCCTGCCATTTCGTTTACGGTAATAATATCCGGTAAAAGATAACCTACGATGGTGTTCATGTGGCTTTCTTTGGTAGCGTGGTTATTATTAGATGTCGTACAGTAGGTAGAATAGTTGCGGTAATTTAGGACATTGTAATGCATAAACGTCAAGGTGTCTGTCAAGGTTTGAGCAGTAGCCGAAATCGTTATTAGCATCGAGAGAATGAGTGTTTTTCGCATAAAGGTCCAAAGGTAGTTTTATACTTTTATCCTTTGGTTAAAAGGTGCTTATTTATAAGGAATAGGAGAAGTTCATCGGTGCATCTATCTATGGTTTGGTAGCACTCTTCAAATCCTTCTTCATTTCCAAACCAGGGATCGGTAAGGTCGGATCCTTTGTGAAGTGAGTCAAAATCACGCAACTTAAAGAAGGCTGTGGTTGAGTTGGAGGGTTTTATTTTGGCGACGTTTTCTCTATTACTGTCGTCCATTACTATACAATAATCAAAGGTGGTAAAGTGACGGGTGTTGAGTTGTTGTGCTTTGTGTGAAATGGGTACATGATGTTTTAGTGCGACGCTGGTGGTCCGAGGATCGGGATTTTCACCTATGTGATAGGCGGATGTTCCGCTACTTTCTATATAAATGTAGTCTTCTAAATTGGCTTTAAGTACTTTGTTTTTGAGCACGGCTTCAGCAAGGGGCGATCGGCAAATGTTACCGAGACATACAAACATTAGTTTTATCATGGTTTAGTTGAGGTTCAAAGTACGATAAGTTAATTTAGATTACGTATAGAAGTGTGTATAATTAATTGATTAACAAAGCGATAGAGTGTTTATTGAGGTGTAATGGATCGGATTAACCCAAACAAATCTAAAAATAGTTCAAATGCTACTTGCCAAATTCACCGAATGTTTGATTTTTGCAGCACTTAATAAAACAACAGAAGCAACACATGGAAAATATACTTATCGTTATCGGCATTCTTATTATAGGTTCAGCAATGGGAGGTACTCAGTTACCTAAACTACCTGGAGCTATCTTATCTTTAGGTGCTTTGTTTGTAGCACTATTTAACAAGCATGCGTTTGATAATATGGCGAGTATATTTTTTAGTATTCCGTTAATTTTAGTAGTTGTAGGTGTTATGACCTTCTTAGCAGAGCGAAAACTTGCTACCGAGGGGGATAGTGCAAATAGCCAAACAAAGATGCTGGCTAGCTCTATATTTCAGGTTATTTTTATTCTAATTCTAACGATTTACTTCGTTTCTACCTTCTTCTTCCCACACTTTAGTTAAGCTATAATTAGTATTGGCATCAGCTATTTACAGCGTTTGCCGTTTTGCATTTCTAGTTAGGTAAAGAGAGCATTCACTGTTTCGTGTATACTCAAAGAATGGACTATTAGAAACCATCTTTTTAAGACATAATTTCGTACTTTTTACGATGTTATCCCAATTCTACCATATCAGAAATCGTTTTTCCGATGCTCAAACTGGATGTAGCCGCTGGGCTAGGGGCATTAATAACATGGATAGCTCGTTTTTCGTGAACGATTTTAAAGTCATCTAACAATCCGCCCGTTCTATCACAAGCTTGTGCGCGTACACCGGCTGGTGCGGGTACCAAGTGCTCTTCTTGAACTTCAGGAATCAAGCGTTGTAACGCTTTGGTAAATGCTTTTTTACTGAATGAACGGTACATTTCGCCTAAGCCAGTTTTCCAGTACTTGAACATCACTTTTTGAAATCCAGGCCACAATAGGCTACCGAAAAATTCTTTGAAATTAAAATCAGTACGGAGATATCCTTCTTTTTTAAAGGCAAAAACAGCATTAGGTCCTGCTTCTATTCCTCCACCTATCATGCGTGTAAAGTGAACTCCTAAAAATGGAAAATTTGGATCCGGAACTGGATATATAAGGTGCTTTACTAAATGTTCTGCTTCTACAGTTAGTTCAAAATATTCTCCTCTGAAAGGAATGATTCGAGTGTCTAATTTGCCTAAATGCATTGTAGCTACTTCGTCAGAGTATAAACCTGCACAGTTTATTATCAATTGGCATTCTACCGAAATAGTACTGGTGGTAATTTGTACGTTATCAGCAGTTTCTTTTATAGATTGAACGAGTGTGTTGAGGTGAATTTCCCCACCGCGTTGTGTAATAATCTCGGCTAATTTTTGACATACTTGCTTATAGTTTACAATACCTGTTTGCGGTACACGTATGCCTTGTATTCCGGCTAAATGAGGCTCTATTTCTTTCAGACGAGCTTGATCTAACATCTCAAGTCCTTCTAAACCATTTTCTCTGCCTCTGTCAAATAAATCGCGAAGCCTTCCCAATTCAGACTTATCCGTAGCTACGACTACTTTACCACACAATTCATAGGGTATCTGGTGTTCATCACAAAACTGAATCATCATGTGGTATCCATCAATACAATTTTTAGCTTTCAAACTTCCTGGTTTGTAGTATAAACCGGAGTGAATCACACCGCTATTATTACCTGTCTGATGATGCGCAACTTCATCTTCTTTTTCTAAAACAAGTATCTTTTTATAAGGGTATTTTTCGGTAAGATGATAGGCGGTTGCAAGCCCTACTATTCCTCCTCCAACTATAACTATGTCTGCGTTCATTTTCTAGTGCGAAAGTAAGAAAATCGAAAATAGGTCAAATGGTCTAGATGAACTATTTCGAGGTAAGTGGAAAACAACCTAATACCGAAGGATACAATACCTAAAAGCGTCTAACTTTGAGCAATCAAAATTGTCTTTCTCATCCGTATATAACGAGCACAAAAATTTGGTTTATAATCTTGCCTTGCAATACACGCAAAATACAGCTGATGCAGAGGAGATAACTCAAGATGTATTTGTGAAGGTACATCAAAAAATACATACCTTCGGGGAACGCTCAGAGCTTAAAACCTGGATTTATCGTATTACTGTTAATCAATCGTTAGATTTTTTAAGGTCTAAAAAAAGAGCCAAACGAAGTTTCTTTTTTGAAGCGATCAGAATAGGTGATTTATGGAATAATGTAACCGTACCCGACTTTAATCATCCAGGGGTGTTGTTAGAGGACAAAGAAGGGATGGCAGCCATATTTCGGGGAATCAATAAATTATCAGACAAACAGAAAACAGTTATAATTCTTCTTAAAATAGAACAAAAAACCCAAGTTGAAACAGCTGTAATAATGAACACAAGTGTTAAAGCGATTGAATCTCTTTATCAACGAGCAAAAAGTAATTTAGGAATAATTTTAAAAATGAACGAAGGAAAATGAACGAGAAAGAGTCTATAAAGCTAGTGCCTTCTGTGTTAAACATACTCAGTAAAATAAAACCGGTTGAGGCTCCAGCGTCACTGTACGCAAACGTAATTCATAAAATAGAGGAGGTAAACACTCAAACGGTTCCCATGCTTTGGGTTAAGACTATGGCGGCGGCAGTTCTTTTGCTGTTGGCTGTTGATGCCACAGTCATTAGCATGAAGGATAATACAGTTGCTGAATCAACGACTATAGGTCTTATAGAACTAGAAAATTATCAATTGTATTATGAATAGAAGTAAATTTTACATAGGTGCAATCGTCGTGTTGCTGCTTTCTAATATTGTCTTAATTAGTTTTATACTGAGTCGTAAAGGAAAACGAGGACACGAGCCTAAAGAAAAGGTCATTGAAATTTTGGACTTGGATGTCAATCAACGAAAGGATTATGAAGAACTGATTACAGCCCATCAAGCTTCGATGCGCGCAAAGAGAGATGCCCTGTTTGGCTTGAAAAATGAGTTGTATACTCAGTTGAGTAAACCAATGCAGGACCAACAAACAGATTCTTTATTGACGGCCATTTCAATGCTACAAAAAGAAGTGGAGATGATAAATTATGATCATTTTAGTGATATTAGAGCGTTGTGTCGTCCTGATCAAATGGATAATTTTAATACGTTAGCTCAAGAGTTGGCACAGATATTTAAACCAGAGAAACAGGGGCCGCCAAGAAAGTGATTAACCTTATGCAGGGAAGAATATTTACTGTTATACTTGCCTTTTGGGTGATGCTTCCCTTGTGTGGGGTGGCACAACGCACACTATCTATTCTTCCTGTTTATCATTCCAATATTTTAAGTCTAGACTCTGTCTATACCAATTCCAAAGGAGATACAATTAGAATAGAAACCTGTAAATTGTATATCTCTAATGCAATGCTAAAGGAATCTTTGAGTAGGAAGGGAACGCATCTTGAAGATTATTTGTTGATTGACGTTTTCGAACCCCGAACCTGGCTTTTAGGTAAAGTTGATACAGCAACTTTATATACTGAGTTATCGTTTAACTTGGGTATAGATAGTGTCACGAATAATAGTGGTGCGCTGGATGGTGCGCTAGATCCCAGCTTGGGCATGTATTGGACGTGGCAAAGCGGTTACATTAATGCAAAATTAGAAGGAATTAGTACGGCCAGCACCGCTCGAAACAATCAGTTCCAATTTCACTTAGGAGGTTATTTGTCACCTTATAATGCCTTGCAAAAAGTCAAGTTGAATCTCACTAACAAGGCAGATATTGTCCTCTTATGGGATATCGCACCGTTTTTCGATAAGGTAGATATTCACAATAATAACCATACGATGAGCCCGAGTGCAAATGCGGTTGAACTGTCAAAATTACTCGCTTCTTTTTTTAGTATCCAATGAGTAGAAGTAAGACGCTGATAATGCTAATACTTTCCTTTTTCTGTTTTGCAGGAAACCTTCTGGTTACACAAAAGTTCCCGAGTTACTTTCCAAAACCTGTATATGCTCTCGATTCTGCTTCAGACGATCAAATTTTACTGGGACGAGCGCTGTTTTATGATCCTATGTTATCCTATGATAATACTATTTCGTGCGCTTCTTGCCACTCGCCGTATAATGCCTTTGCGCATACAGACCACGATTTAAGTCATGGTATAAATGACGAAATAGGTACACGAAATGCCCCAGCACTTTTCAACTTAGCTTGGCAAAAAAACTTAATGTGGGACGGCGCAAGTAATCATTTGGATGTGCAAGCCTTAGCACCTATCACGCATCCTGGAGAAATGAATGAAAGCATCGGAAATATTATCGAAAAGCTTCATTTAAAGTATGGGTACGCCAAGTTATTTTCAAACGCATATGGCGATAATGAGATTACGAGTAAGCGTATACTAAAGGCCTTAACTGCTTTTCAGCTTACCCTTATTTCCGCAAATGCAAAGTACGATCGTGTGCAAAAAGGCGAAGAACAATTTACTGCGCAAGAATTTTCAGGGTATAGTTTATTTAAAACACATTGTAATACCTGCCATTCCGAGCCTTTATTTACTAATCATTCCTTTGCAAATAACGGTTTAGCTATTGATGCAACATTGCGTGATTATGGGAGATGGAAGGTTACGCAAAGACCACAAGACAGCTTGCTTTTTAAAGTTCCTTCGCTCCGTAATTTGTCTTATACCTTTCCGTATATGCACGATGGTAGATTCAAAAAGTTGAATGATGTTTTAGCCCACTATGCCGCAGGGATAATAAGAAGTGAAACCCTTGCACCAGAATTGCAGCAAGGAATAAAACTTAGTTCCAACGAAAAAGCGGATATCATTGCTTTTCTGCTTACGCTCAATGACCAAGAATTTATTTTTAACCCTGATACTAAATATCCTCTAGGAATAGGGCAATCCAAGAAGGAATAACATTTTAAATACGTCTATATTAAAAACCTTAACTAAATGAAAAAAATAATTTTATCACAATTCTGCTTTTTGCTTTTGGCTTCGTCTGCTTTAGCTCAACTAAGTCCAGCCATTGGCTCGTGGATGCAAAATACCAAAGGAACAGGCACCTATTATCCTAAAGGAAATCCAACCTTAACCCAAAACAATATTTTGTATAACTGCCAAAAAGTAGAGTACTCTGCTGATTTTGTGTATGTCACCGCAACGGGAATTCCTTCTTATCCAACAGGGCCGTTTAACGATGGCAATCCAAGCAATGCAACTAACCAAAATGGGATTTACAAGTTCCCATTAAATCCAGCGGCCAATAGCGGAGCACCTATGGTCACCACGGGAGGGAATATCGGTCTTTTTATAAATGGTGTTGCACTATTTGATTACCGAGACGGCGTAGCATGGAACCCCAATACGCAATCACTTTGTGGTGGTCCGGGTAACTCGCCTTGCCCTGGAGGACCCAATGCAACTCAAGACTGGAACAGAGATGCCATACCTGCCGAAAAAGCCGGATTTGATTGCGCTAAAGGCCATCCGGCCATGGGTAATTATCACCACCACCAAAATCCATCTGCTTTCAAACTGGACAAAACGGTAATATCAGACATTTGTAATCTGTACGATGCTGATGGATTGTATGTAATAGACGATACCAAACACGCCCCATTGATAGGTTTTGCCTATGATGGATTTCCGATTTACGGAGCGTATGGCTATACCAAAAAAGACGGAACAGGAGGCATAAGCCGAATGAAATCGGGCTATAGCCTTAGAAATATAACTACACGAACTACCAAGCCAGATGGCAGTGCTTCAGCAACAGGGCCTGCAATTAGTGGCACTTATTTTTTGGGTTATTTTAGAGAAGATTATGTATTCGCAACTAACGCTGACGAGACTTACCTAGATGAGCACAATGGTAGATTCTGTGTTACTCCTGAGTATCCTAATGGAACGTATGCTTATTTCTGTACGGTAGATGAAAATTGGAACTCTACGTATCCTTATGCAGTTGGGCCAACATTTTATGGGACAAGAACCAATGCAAAGGTGACATCTGTAGGCGAGACTACTACGGTTTACACTACTAGTACAGGAAATGTAAATGATGTTAATCGTCTAGACATTAATGTATTTCCTAATCCAGCAACGGATTTAATTGCTATACAAATAGGAAACTTAGTGACGGAAGACATGACCATAGAACTCCTAGATGTAACGGGAAAATTAATAAGCAGTACCCACATAAATAAAGGACAAACGATAGCGTATTTTGATGTGCAAACGGTATATGAAGGAGCCTATTTTGTAAAAATATCAAACGGGAAGTCTAGTACTTCAAAAGCCGTTGTGATTACAAGGTAAGTGGTAAATTATACTATTAAAAAAGGGAAGCCAATGGCTTTCCTTTTCTTTTGCTACCTTTTCACATGATTACTCCATGCCTCGTATTAAAGGAGCACCAGATTTTTTCAATTCTTCGTAAATAGTAGCAGCCTTCAGTTTTATAACCGCGAGCTTAGCATCAAAGTCAGCTAACATACGTTCTGCTATATCCAAACTTTGCTGTGCTGTAGTAGTTGGGCCGTAACCGTTTCCGCCCCACAAAGCACTACTGGCTGCCCATATTCGCTCGTTTATAGTTGGAATATTTTTTTCACCCACTTCATCTTTGAGTGGATTGCCTTCTAAGAGAAGATCTAGATTTCTTAGTTCATTATTTAGGTCGACTAATTCAGACTCTAAGGCGCCAAGAGAATTGGGAGATCTTTTTAAGGCCAATTCCATAGCAGATGCTTGTTTTTTGGCTTGGTTAAAATCATATTCCAAAAGGCTTTTGCGAGAAGAAACGGCCACATATTGTGCGATAAAGGTGTTTTTAACGCCATCGTTTTTGGAGGGTAACGTTCCTGGATATAATGGAATAACGTCAAAACTTTTTGGGGTAGTTACTGGAATTGCTTTGCCTTGGTATACGTAATAAAGCGTAATACGGTACGTCCCTGGACCCACTCTAAATCCACCATTTTTATTTTCGTTTAACTTTTCGCCTGTGTTTATGGGCATGGCATTTTCAGCACTAAAATCCCACGTAAAGCGATGTAATCCTTTGCCAGATGGAACTTGCATTTTACGCACTACTTTATTCTTATCATCGGTTATTACTACCCAATGTTGTTCTTTGGTTTCATTCTTTTCGGCAAGTAATACATCCCAACCTGCAAAATCAATATCTGTTCCTGCCTTATTCAGCTCTTTCTCCTTTTTAGTTCGCTCTGCGGTTTTTAGCGTTTGTTCTCCTTTTAGGTAGTAAGTGAATACTGCGCCATATTCTGGGTTTTCAGCCACATATTCTTGACTACCCAAGTAACCGTCTTTACCTCTGCCGTCATTTACGGGGGTGTATAGGTAAGCATTTCGCATTGCTAACATAGCAGCATCTTTTTCTACTAGCTCAGGTGTGAGGTCACGCAAAAAAGAATAATCATCCAGAATGTAAATACTTCGACCAAAACTGGCAGCCACCAAGTCGTTCTCTCTGCGTTGTATCGCTAAATCCCGAAACGAAATAGTAGGAACTCCGCTTTTTATTTGTTTCCAATGCTCGCCACCGTCTACGGTAAAGTACAAGCCAAACTCTGTGCCTACAAAAAGCAAATTCGGATTTATATGGTCTTGAACGATACGCCATACGTAATTATTTTCGGGGATATTGCTAGAGATACACTTCCACGACTTGCCTTTGTTTGTAGTCATATACAAGTATGGTTTATAGTCTCCATTTTTATGATTGTCTAAGGCGAGGTATGCGGTATTTTCATCAAATAAATCTGCTTTTATGTCATTTATATACCCCCGATCTGGAGCTCCGGGCAACTTTTTGACCTCAGTAGCATCCCACGTTTTGCCACCGTTTTCTGTTATTTGTATGAATCCGTCGTCTGTACCAATATACATTAATTGTTCGTTTTTGGGGCTTTCTGCTATACTACTAATGGTATTGTAATTACTCATCGCATATACATCCCAGGCGTTGGTAAGTCCTTGTTTGCGACCCATAATTGGTAAATTAAACCGCTCTTCGTTTCGGGTTAAATCCCCGGAAATAGCATTCCATGTATCTCCTCGGTCATCCGATTTCCAAAGACGGTGGGATGCTACATAAATTCTGCTAGGACTGTGAGCACTTACCAAAATAGGGGCATCCCAGTTATATCGCTCATACGATTCGCCGTATGCTGGTTGGGGTCGTATGGCTACTTTATCGCCGCTGGCAATGTCTATTCGTGTAAAATATCCTTCTTGGCTTTGTGCATATATTATATTAGGATTGCCAGGTTCGGTAGCGGGTTGATGACCGTCACCACCCAGCACCACTTTCCAGTCTGCATTCGTCATGCCACTGTTAGTATTGGTTCTACTGGGTCCACCTTGGGTATTGTTATCTTGCGTGCCGCCGTATATACTGTAAAACGGCTTGGCATCATCTAATGCTATTTTGTAATATTGGGTAATGGGCATATTACCCAAGTGTCGCCATGAGTTGGCCATATCAAAACTTTCATACACCCCACCATCGGTACCTACCATGAGGTAATCGGGATCGCTTTGTCTAAATA
This sequence comes from Chitinophaga pinensis, assembly GCA_945889315.1. Taxonomy (GTDB): domain Bacteria; phylum Bacteroidota; class Bacteroidia; order NS11-12g; family UBA9320; genus UBA9320. The sequence continues at coordinate 30,474 of CAMDBP010000001.1, read as the reverse complement.
CTACCGTGTGATTATCTACGTGTTTTGACGATTCGTTTACGTTTTGAAAGGTTTTGCCACCATCTGCGGTTACCATAAGATAGTTGTTGGCAAAATATACCTTATCAAACTCGTGCGGACTAGCATATATTTCTTGGTAATAATGTGGTCCTGTACCACCGGCTACCATATCACTCATTTTTTGCCAGCTTGCACCTTTGTTACTGCTTCGGTAAAAACCACCTTTCTTCAAATCCAGCTCTATGGCAGCGTATATAACATCTGGATTTTGTGGTGATATAGCCATTCCTATTTTACCCATATTGCCGTTTGGCAGGCCGGTTTTTAGTTTTTCCCATTCTTTACCTCCATCGGTACTTTTATAAATAGCAGACTCAGGACCGCCGCCCATGTAGGCTGCCACCGTTCTGTGTCTTTGCCAAGTTGCGGCGTATAACACTTCTGGATTTCTAGGATCAATAAGGATGTCGGTAGCGCCTGTCCAATCGCTATCGCCCAAGGTGCGTTTCCATTTCTTACCGCCATCGGTGGTCATGTATACGCCGCGTTCGCCACCTTTGGTCCATAAAGGCCCTTGACTAGCTACCCATACAATATCTGGATTAGTAGGATGCACTACTATTTTAGAAATGTGTTCAGAGGTTTTGAGTCCCATATTATGCCAAGACTTGCCGCCATCCTTACTTAGATAAATGCCATCGCCATAGCTTATGTGTCGTCCACCTACATTTTCGCCGGTCCCTACCCATAGGTTGCCGGTATTTGCATCAATCGTAATACAACCTATGCTGTATACTTTTTGTCCATCAAAAACAGGAGAAAAGGTAACTCCTGCATTCACGGTTTCCCATACGCCGCCGGAGGCTACACCTACGTAATAGTGGCTTTCGTCTTTGGGGTCTATCGCAATATCGGCTATTCGGCCCGCCATAAAAGCAGGACCTACACTACGCATTTTTATCGCATTCGTATTAATACTGTCCCACGTAATTTTAGTACTTTGAGCTTCTGCCGAGCTCAACAAAGAGCTGCAAAACGTTATCAAAATACATTTAAGCAAATTTATGTTCCACTTCATTTGCGTCAAAAGTAATATACTTTTTGCAGATGTATTATGGATAGGTTAAGCCTACTATTCCTCTTGCGGAATTATAAAAAAATAGGGTCCTATTCCAAGTAATACTAATGCCTAACATATTTTGTTCTTAGTCTGTCTAGTCCGCTTATTTATTATCATAAAAACATGACATACGGGAGTTGTTAGATTACCTACATTTGATATCTTAAATATGTTCAAATTTATTAAATTGTTCCAACGCTCTTTTTTATTAGGTCTTATCCTTTTTACAGCAGCAGCGATTGCACAAATACAAACCGTTGGCACTACGGTTAATTCACCAACTGCTTTTGATAGTTATACCTTGATTTATACGTATAATAGTCCGACAGTCTATTTAATTAATAACTGTGGCCAAAAAATTCATCAATGGACTACTAGTGGCAATACCTTAATTGCCTATTTGCAGCCTAATGGAGATCTTATCAAAACATCAATAGATCCTGCAACTGTTTTTGTGGGTGGAGGTTCTCAAGGTTTTATAGAACGCTATAGTTGGAGCGGAGCTTTGCAATGGAAGTATAAATTATCTAACGATACTATGACCTTGCATCACGATATCGAAATAATGCCTAACGGTAACATTTTATGTAATGTTTGGAAAAAAATTCCAGCACCTCAAGTTCGTAATATGGGTAGAGACCCCAATAATGAAATGGGTTTGGGAGAAATCTGGGACGATTTAGTGTTGGAATTGCAACCTACAGGAGCTACAGGCGCTAATATTGTTTGGCAATGGAAAGCTTCCGAGCACATCGTTCAAGATATTGATGAAAAATTGACTAATTATGGCATCGTAGCAAGCTCACCAGAATTGTTAAATTTAAACTACAGACCAGAAGGTATCGGTACTTTTAAGGATTGGCTGCATTTTAATTCTGTATCGTATAATGCTGAGTTAGATCAAATTGCCTTAAGCGGACACACATTTGATGAAATTTACATAATAGATCACGGCACAACAAGCAGTCAAAGTTCAGGTCACATAGGTGGTGCGCAAGGTAAAGGTGGTGATATACTTTATAGATGGGGAAATCCAGCGGCGTATAATCAAGGGGGTGATACCGATCAAGTGTTTAATGGTCAGCATGATCCTCACTGGGTACAATATGGTGATTATACCAATAGCATCATTACCTTTAATAATATGGCGGGACCTAACTACTCAGCAATCGACATTATTACACCATCTTGGGATGGCATGAAATATACGTTAGGCTCAAATGGTAAATACAGCCCATCAGCACCTGATTTTAGATTTACCAAGAAAGTGCCGCAAGAGTTTTTCTCAGGAATTATGGCTTCTGCTACGGTTTTACCTAATGGTAATCTTTATTTTACCGAAGCAACCAAAGGAAAATATACAGAATACGACTTGAGCGCAGACTCCGTAGTTTGGGAGTATACTAATCCAATGAAAAATTCAAACTTTACGAAACAAGGAGACGCTCCATCGCTGAACGTGACCTTTAGAACCTATAAATATGGTAAAGACTATAGTGCATTTACAGGGAGAACACTAACGCCTGGATTACCACTAGAAGTAGACCCTTGGCCTACGGCATGTAATGGGATAGATACAACTACACATCAAGATACCACACAACAAGATACTACGGTGAAAGACACCTCTAGTGCTGGGTTTAATGCGATTGCTATGGAAATTCATACCGTAGTTTACCCAAATCCATCTTCTGGTAAATTTACCTTGAAGGGATTACAAAATTTGACAGCGATAGAGGTGCGTGATGTACTAGGAAGAACCGTTTACCAAAGTAACGTGATTTCAGCGTCGCATCCAATTGTTATTGATTTGAGTAAAAATCCACCGGGTACCTATTATGCTATTTGCGACTACAGCGGTTTCCAGGTGATTAAAAAATGCATACTGATTAGGGAGCAGAACAATCAGTAGAGTATGTTCTCATCCCAAGCTGGTCTGCAAACACCTCTGATAGAGAAAACAGTAACAAAAAAGGTCACTAGCATAGCTAATGACCTTTTTAATTTCTGAATGCGTTATCTTACGATTTCTTTTGGCAACATCCAGCTTTCTCAGAAGCGCATGCTGGTTTTTTAGGTTGGCAACATTTGTCTAGTTTACCTTGGCTATCTTTGTTTGCTTCCATTTTGTCGGTAGCGTAACCCAAAGTGCTAATGGTTTCGTGTAGTTTGTCCTCAGTTACTTTTTTATCATTGTAACGTACAGTTAGCATTTTAGTCTCGGCATTCCACTCTGCGAATGATACACCTGGCATGTCTAATGCTTTTTCAATTTTCTCTTTGCACATTCCGCACTCCCCTTTCACTAAGATTTGTTTGGTAATTGTTTTGGCGGATACACCTAGTGTAGCGACCATTAATACGGCTAAAATTATGTTCTTCATGTTATTAATTGTTATTATTTAAATGGATTTGAATATTCTTCTTTGGTTAATAATTCGTCGTCGGTTAAGGTTTTTAAAAACGATATTAGAGCTGCTTTGTGAGCGGGACTCAAATATACAGAATCTTTAAGTGCATGCATATTGGGACTGTTGGCTAAACTATTGCAATTGTCTTTCATAGGTCCTAAGTAGAACTGCACTACTTCTTCTAACGTTTTAAATCGACCATCATGCATATACGGGCCAGTTTTTTCTATGTTTCGCAAACTTGGTGTTTTGAAATTACAATCATTTTTTGGGTTGCCAGTTATTGCTCCCTGTCCCAAATCCCCGTTACTGGGCAATCCGTTGTTTAGGAATTCTCTACGCATAAATAAACTATTGCCATGGCAGTGGAAACAATCCGCGCCGAAGTTTTGAGGATTTTTCGGGTCTATTTCATTGTCAATAGTTATAGCTTCCGAATTAAATATGAGTTGACCAACCTTCTCTTGGGCTGTAAATTTATCAATGCCCAAGGCTACTCTATCAAACTTAGAATTGCCAGAAACAATACTCATCATAAATTGCTCTAGTGCCTTACCCAACAATTCTTCGCTGGGTTCTTGCGCATTAAATGCTTTTTTAAAATGTTCTTTATACAACGGACTGTTATTTAGTTTAGCCAACACATTTCCCACTGTTTCATTCATTTCCGTAGGATCAGTTATAGGCGTTATAGCCTGATGGCGCAATACATCTGATCTACCGTCCCAAAATAAACCATCCAAATGCCACATTAAATTAAAAATAGGCATTGAGTTCCGTTTACCGATAGCCCCCGTTATTCCCATGCTAAATTCTTTTCCGTTATCCGTAAATCCTCTAGATTGGTTGTGACAGCTACCGCAACTTTGAGAGCTATCTGCACTTAGAATAGGATCGTAAAATAGCATTCTACCTAGAAAAACGCCTTCTGCTGTTATAGGGTTGTCGGCAGGTATTCTAGGTGGTGGAAGTAGTGCCTTATCATAGGTGAAGACATACGGTGTGGTGCTAAAAGGGGTGTCTGGAATTTCATTTATGACATCTTTACATGCATAAATGCTGGCTATTAAAAACAATATGACTCCCAGTTTTTTCATAGGTCTATTCTGTTATGCTTTTAACACTAAACACATCTACCATATTGGCAAATAGTTTAGTAGTTACAGGGTCTGTGATGCTGTGTGTACTGGCCCCATCTATGCTGATAGTATAGGTTTCTGGATTTTGAAATACTTCTGCTACATCATACTCAAGTATAGCTTTAAGCGCCGCTTCTTTCTTTGTAAAGTAAATAGGTAAGTCAAAATCGGTTTTGTTGTGAACTCCAGATAAATGAAAAATAAAACTTTCATTATTGGCGGTTGTAATTCCCTCTATCGCAGTGTATACGTAGCCAGCTGTCCATCCCCAATAAAGCGAGTTGTTGATAGGTGCCAATGGATGTTCTGACATATACACATTCGGGTTGCCATGATTGGTTGCCGAATCTAGGCCAATGGATAATCCCAGTGATTTGTAATTTCCCATCGGTACATTTTTAAGTGTGAAACTGGTTTTGTCACCATTTACTTGTATATAAGCGTATTGTTTTCCTAAAGAAACCTTGGTATCGTCCATCGTGGTTAGGTAAAACTCACTCAATATATAGGCATATCTACCGAAGGAAACTGTTTCCTGACTTGGTAGCGTAAAAGTAGATACAAAATCAAGATCTTCTGCTCCTAGTTTATGATTAATAGTGACAGTCATGTCTGATACTTCTTGCGGTAAATCTGGTTTTGGTTCTTCCTCTTCAGGTTTACATCCGGCAAAGCCTATCAAAAGTGCACTGAATGCTATGATTACTGTTTTTTTCATTTTTATAAAAATTTTAAATACATCAAAAGCGCCATTACTAACATGATACCATCTTCTATAATAGTAACATAACTCATAGGTAAATTAAAAACCGTACCGAGACAGGCACATTGTATCTCAGACTTATTAATTACCGAACGTATAACCCCTATAAGACTTACAAACATAACTACTGCGGTAATTAAATGTGTAATGCTTTGGTCAGAATAAAGCAAATAAGCTATACCCAGTCCAAGCTCTATAAATGGGAAAGCATAACCGTACCATTTTGCTTTTGCCGCCACGAGGTCGTACGACCGATAAGCCATAGCAAACGCAGGAATGTCAAGCATCTTAAAGAACGAAAAAATGATAAAAAAACCTGCCATAAAATTAGCCATCCATGTTTCTACCAAGAACATGCCACTACTGTATTCAATAAGTAAGGTTGTCCCAAGCAAGTAGAGAACAATAATTAGTAAGGGTTTGTAACTCTGCATGCTAGTCTTAGACTTCTTGGCCGCTACATACGTTGCATCTATTTTGTAGTCACCAGCAGACTCCACCAAGGATGTAATGATATCTTGATGTGGTAAGCTAGCGCCACTCAGCAATGCTTTCCCTGTTTCTTTATCTATACTTACCTTTTGTATAGCTGCATTGCTATATAAGGCTTTTTCTATTTTGCTCACGCAACTCATGCAGGAAATACCTGCGATAGTTATTTCTTTTTCTTCCATTATGATTTTAGTCTTAGTCTAAATCCTCCATATATCATTCTACCAAATATAGGGCCCCATACCAATCCTGCATCAAAGTTACTGCTAAATGGTTTATCGGCTTCTTGTATAGGGTTTTCTTGTTTGTAATTCAATAAATTCTCTGCTCCTATATACACTTCAAATTGTTTCTTGAAGGTTTTGCTTATTTGGGCGTTCCATAAAATAAAATTAGGAGAAGCTATATCGTATGGGTTATATATCGGATTGATGTTATGCGGAATGGGCATGAGATGGTAAAATTTGCCTGCAATACGCTGCCTCCCGTTCCATGTTGCAGTAGAGCTAAATTGCCAGTCTTTTCTGGTTTTTTGTGTAAGGTTGATAAATGCTCTGTGCCTCGAGATAAAAGGCTTAGCAAGGGTACCCAAATCTTGGTATTTGGTTTGTACATCAAACATACGATAGGCTATTCTAATGTCGGTTCTTCTTGCAGGCTGCAAGTCTAATTGGGTTTGAAAACTATGAGCCCGAGTGCCATTCTTCATGTTATAAAAACGAGCAACACCTTCAGTCTCTCTATCCACTACAACTTCTTGCAGAAATGTGGTATTAAAATAATCTAAGCCGATGGTGGCGGGCATAAAAAGTAATCTAAATTCATGTTCAAAGCTCAAACCCGAATTTAGTGCAACTTCTTGTTCTAGTCCGTAAGCCAAATTGGGGTTAGTCATTTCTATTATCAATGTACGCCCACTGGCAAAAATTTGTTGGTTTTGAGCTAAGGGATTACTGGTTCTTCTGCCCATTCCTGCAGACATGCGAAGTGAGGTCTTTTCTTGGTTAAATCGGTATTTGCCATGAAAACGAGGCGTTATAGAAAGTCCGTAAATAGAATTGTAATCCGTTCTAATGCCACCTACTAAACTAAAGGTCTCTTTTGGTTTGTAGGTATATTCGAAAAAAGCACCAGGAACCGCCTCTTGTCTGCTAAAATAAAAGCCATCATAACGCTCACTGGTATTGTCAAATAGAAAAGAAAGGCCAGTTTGAAACTGATGAAAAGTGTTACCAATAATACTTTGATAAAGCAAGTTGACGTATGCTTGATCGGCACGTGCTTCATAGGATTTATTATCTTCTACAGATCCATAGGTACTGGTTAAATTGGAGTAATTAAAGTTGTACTGAGAGCCAAAACTGCTGTATGGCTTGTTTTTATTAACCTTGCCCAGTTTGGCAGAAACGTCAAAAACTTCAGCGTCTATTCCAATACCATAAGCATTTTTATCGCCGTTGGTAAACGCGGTTTGTCCGGCTTCGTGGATGTTGCGTTGGTAGCTTGCTGTGGCTATTCCTTCAAGCCCTACGTCGTTTATAAATTGCCATCTGTTCATGAGTTTATAATCTTTAGACAGTGGAACATCTAAAAATCCGTCGTCATTTCTGTCGAAATTAGAACCACGGTAGGCATATCGACCAAAAACAGAAGTTGCCACTTTTTGATTTATATCCTTTACGTACATAAAATCGGTTTCAGAGCGACCGCCGTCGCTCACAAACTGGTCTAGCACTAGCTTTTCTTTGCCAAATGGCTTTTTTAGTTCTACGTTAATTTGACCTGCAATACTCTCGTACCCATTTACAACGCTGCCGGCTCCCTTGGTAATTTGTATAGCATCTACCCACGCAGAAGGGATGTAACTTAAGCCGTAATAACTGTTGAGTGTTCGCACAGAAGGCATATATTCCTGCCCTATTAAGGTATAAAAGCCATCTAAACCTAGCATTTTTATCTGCTTGGTGCCGGTTACGGCGTCGGCAAAACTGGCATCTATAGCGGGTGAATTTTCAAAACTCTCGGATAGATTACAGCATGCCGCTTTTTGAAACTCACGTTCATCCATTAGTATAGTAGTTCTAGGGTCTAATTTACTCAGGCTATAACTGAGTTTTTTTGCAAAGACGGTAGCTCCTTGCAATTCGTTTTGATCTTTTAAGGTAAATACTACCGGTCTTGTAAGGTCTTTGACGTAGATAGTGTCAGATTTATACGAAGCAAATGATGCAATTAGGTAAGGCGCTTCATGATGATGCTCTATCTTAAAATGTCCTGTACTATCGGCATAAACCCCGCTAGGGTTTTCTTGCCAGTGCACAAAGGCTCCCGCTATAGGACGTATCTTGTCACCAATGGTGTACGTAACGGTCCCACTTATGTCATGTTGCTCGTGTTGCCCTTTTACCCAGAGACTACTTAGCATGGTGACCATTAAAATTATTTTTTTCATTATGTGTGTTTTTGTATGATTGGAAATTAGAAAATTAATTAAACGCACGGTTCAAAAAAAATCTAACTCCTAACACAAAAACACCTGCAGAAAACAGGGTTTTAGTCTTACGTTATCAAACGAGAAAAAGGTGGTTTGATAAATGATTTCTGAGACTAAAAGATCTTTGCAGTTTACTTTAACCGGCAGGTCAAAAATGGGGACATTCTGTAACTCAAAGCTACCTTCACTCGCTAAATCCTGATAAACAGGAGATTGAACAATCTCTTTTTCTTCTTTACAAGAAGCTGATTTTTGCGGATCACAACAGGAACTAATTTCTATTTTAGCACTATGGGAAATAACCAAGTTCTCTACGCTTCCACAGCACTGACTCATATCAATATGAAGTCCAATACTAGGGAGCAAGAAAAAGAATACTAACGCTATGGAAAGAAATTGTTTCAATGTTATTGTAACAAAGGTAAACTAAAAAATTCTAAAGAATCACCTTATGGAGTTTTAAAGACCAAAGGGCAAATTATTGTTAGTTAGAATTTGTACAGAAACCCCAGTCCAATAAGCCTTTGGGATTGGGTTTTTGGTCCTTTATTCAGCAAAGCGTCTGATGGCATAACCCGCTTTAGACAGGAGGTCGATTCTGTCGTCATTTTTTCGTAAAGCAGCACCGTCATTTTGGATGAAACCATAGGCTACGTCCAAGTTGTTAACCCATTCTATTTTTCGTTGCTTATAGTTGCGTAAAATATTTCCAAATACCGTAATTGAATTAGAAGAAACGCCTCCGGCTGCCCAGTTGGTAAGCCCTAAAGAACTAAAGTTGACACCTGTATAGCCGCCTTTGCTCCATATTTTTCTGGGGGTAAGTGCGTTTACTTCCGTTTTTAGTGAATCCACTTTTACTTTCAGTACATCAAGTGCTACTTGCGTTTCGGCAAGTTCTTTTGATTTAACTTCTAAGGCGTTGTCTTGCGCAAAAATGGCAGAGTTAAAAAGAAAAAGGGATAGAAGTAAAATAAGTTTTTTCATTCAAGAGACAGATATAAAGCGAGTTAAGTTAACAAAGGTAAGTATGAAGGTCATTTCCTGTGTTGGCTAAAAAGCTATTATAGAAAGTGGAGCCATTAAAATAGAATTACGAAAGAGTTAAACTTAATATAACCCGGGCCAAAAGGCATCTTCTAGATGATGTACTTCTGTTTTATACTGGTTTTTGATCACCGAAATGATATCATAGCGAACGTTATTATGCAAGTCGTTGTCTACTAAATAATCCTCAGCACCTTGCGCAAGCAAATTCACTTTATTACTGCCTACCGCCTCTTCCGGATTACCATATGCATCTGTCTCGCGGGTTTTCACTTCGATTATAATTAGGATATCATCTTTCATGGCGATGATGTCTACCTCTGCCCGTCCACTTCGGTAATTACGTACCAAGATTTTATAGCCTTCCTTTATTAGGTGAGCTGCGGCTATTTCTTCGCCTTCCTTTCCGAGTTGCTGTTTGTAGATGCTCATTATGTTGTTGATTTAAGAGAGGTTTCACATTACAATTAATGGTCATACCTACACTTCATGATGCTTAGTTGGCTGTAAACCCTATTTCATTTGGTTTGCAGCTCTTGTATCGCTAGCCATGCCATCAGTCCACTTCCTATTTTAAGAGATTCTTCATCAACATCAAAAGTAGGCGTGTGTACCATACTGGTTTTTCCTTCCGCTTCATTTTTGGTGCCTAGTCTGTAAAAACAAGCTGGAATTTCCTGCGAATAATAAGCGAAATCTTCTCCTGCAGGCCAAAGTTCAAGATCCAAAACATTTTCTGCTCCAAGGTATTCAACGGCCCATTGCTTTGCATTTTCTGTGAGCTTTTCGTCATTCATTAAAAAGGGATACCCTTTTCTAACTTCGGCCTCACATATAGCGCCATGTACTTTGCAAATGTCATTACACATTTGCACTATAAGTTGGTGTGCTGTTGCTCGCCATTCCTCATCATAAGTACGAAAAGTTCCCTCCATATAGACCTCGTTTGGGATAATATTGGTGCTGCCTTCGGCAATTACCTTACCAATACTTAGTACTGTTGGGATACTGGGTTTGGCTCTTCTGCTAGGAATAGTCTGTAGCTGTGTAATGATTTGAGCGGCAATCATCACAGGATCTATATTTTGATGTGGATGGGCACCGTGCCCACCTTTACCAATTACGCGTATATAAATTTCATCGGCACTAGCCATGTATAATCCGGAACGAAAGCCAACTTTCCCCACGTCCATTAGCGGCATAACATGTTGTCCGAGAATTGATTCGACATTTGGATTTTTTAATACGCCTTCTCTTATCATGATACTTGCACCGCCGGGTAATCTCTCTTCTCCTGGCTGAAAGATGCATCTAATTGTACCTTCAAATTCTTCTCGTAATTCATGCAAAATAAGCACAGCTCCAAGTAAACTGGTGGTATGCACATCATGACCACAGGCGTGCATTTTACCTTCATTTTGTGATTTATACTCGACCTCATTCTTTTCAAAAATGGGTAAGGCATCTATATCCCCACGAAGGGCAATAACTTTAGAACCAGGGTTCTTACCTTGTATATCTACATACCCCCCTGTTTCGGTGATTGTTTGTAAGTCATACCCAATTTCTTGTAGCTTTTGAGCGATGAATTTAGTGGTTTCAAATTCTTCAAAGCTTAACTCTGGATTGCGATGCAGGTGTCTTCTGTTAGCAACCATCGCATCAAAATGCTGGTTAGCAATTTGTTTTATCCTTAGGACAAGGTTCATACGGACAAATGTAAGGAGAATTACTTGTTTTTGTATTCAACGCAACTTCATAAGTATTATTGAACTACAATTGTAAAATAGCATGTCTATGCACAGAAATTTCTTTTCTTTGTGACTTCTAATGATATCCCCTGCCATTATTGATAAAATATTTGACATAGCACCTATTGAAGAGGTGGTGGGCGAATATGTAACACTCAAAAGAGCGGGGGCTAATTACAAAGGACTTTGTCCTTTTCATGACGATAAGTCGCCCAGTATGAGCGTCTCTCCGAGTAAGGGTATTTTTAAATGCTTTAGCTGTCAACAAGGAGGTAATGTGTTTCAGTTTATCATGGAACACGAAGGCCTTTCGTACCCTTTAGCTATAAAATTTCTAGCAGACAAGTATAATATTCTAATAGAAGAGAGTCAACTTGACGTGAGTGAAATGAAGGAAGACGCCATCGCAAAAGAGGGTGTTTTTGCTTGTTTAGAATTCGCTAAAAACCATTTTTATGAACGCTTAAACGAAAGCCAAGATGGTAAGGTTATTTACAAGCCCTATCTTTCAGAAAGGGGAATTAATCAGCAGTCAATAGATACGTTTTACATCGGACTATCGGGTACAGAAAAAACACATTTACTGCAAGAGGGCCTAAAGAATGGCTATACGGCGCTGCAGTTATTTGATGCGGGCTTAGTCAAAAAAATAAATGAAGATCAAGGGGTGCTGGAAAGTAATTTAAGAGATACGTTTATTGAGCGCATTGTTTTTCCTATTTACAATGTGAGTGGGAAAGTGCTGGGTTTTGGGGGAAGAATAATAAAAACAGACACCAAGGCCCCCAAATATTTAAATAGTCCAGAAACCTTAGTTTACGAAAAACGAAAAGAACTTTACGGGCTTAGCATTAGTAAAAATGAGATTAGGAAAGCCGATCAAGTTTTCTTAGTGGAAGGCTATATGGATGTGGTTAGCCTAAATCAAAGCGGGGTAGAGAATGTGGTGGCGGCAAGTGGTACTGCGTTTACAGAAGAACAAGCGCGGCTACTCAAACGATTTACCCATAATATTACCATGCTGTTTGATGGAGATATTGCAGGAGTAAACGCCAGTTTGAAACACATCAAAACACTTCTAGAGGCAGATTTGAATGTAAAAGTAGTGCTTTTCCCTGCGGATGAAGATCCGGATAGCTTTATACAAAAAAGAGGTGTTTCGGAGTTCCGAAATTACGTAATTAATAATTCAAAAAACTTCATTGAACTTATTACAGAGCTAAAACTCGGAGAGCAAAGGCATGATCCTATAAAAAAAGCCGAGACTGCCAGAACAATAGCGGAGAATATAGCCGCTATTCCTGATCCGCTCAAGAGAGCTGCCTTTATCAATGAGACTTCGTCCATGCTCGAAATACCGGAGCGAATATTGGTAGATGAGGTTAATCGGTTTAAGCTAGACAATCGTAAAGTAAAGGATCGCGAAACCAGAAGGGAAAATGCGGTCAGTAATCTAGTGCCCCCTGATATTGGATACGCTACTAGTTTTAACGAATTTGACGCTCCTCCAGCGTTGCAAACAGATAGTACCAACTATCAAGAGTTGCAGTTGTTAAAGACGCTAATTTTGCATGCAGACAAGGAGTTTGAAGAAGGTGTCAGCGTGGCGCACTATATTTTTAAGGAGCTTCATGATGACGAAATTTGGCCCATAACTCAGGAATATGCTGATATGTTTATGGATGCTAAAAATCAATTGGAAGAGCACAAAGTATTAAATGAACTTTTTTTTATCCGCAACCATAAGAGTAGTAAGTTAGCTGCAGACGTGCTTTCAACTAAACATCAGTTAAGTAAAGGTTGGGAAGAAAATTATGAAAAGTTCATAAAAACAGATGAGGACAATTACAAGCAATTAGTAGTAGATAATTTAAACTACATCAAGCTAAAGCATATAGATATCTTAATGTTGGAAAATCAGGAGGGACTCAAAACGGCGGAAACGGAAGAAGATATAGCGATTTATCAAAATGTACATGCCAATTTACAAGAAGCTAGAAAAAAAATAACAGATCAATTAGGTACAGTAATATTAAAATAAGATGGTAAACGAATGGATGTTTCACTTTGTTAGGAATTGCTTAAGGCTTCCTACGGGAGTAATGGTTAGAAAAATACATTTTGACGGTATTGAAAATTTCACTAAAGATGTTCCTGTTCTATTAGCATGTAATCATCCGAATTCATTTTTTGACGGAGTTATTTTTGAGCATATCTCTGGAAGAAGGGTTTATACATTAGCGCGTGGGGATGCTTTTTTAAAACCAAAACCTAATTATATGTTGCGCAGTATGCGTATACTTCCCATTTTTAGAGCGCGCGATGCAGATACTAAAACGGCAAGGTCTGGGAATGCACGCACCATGGACGAACTGTATGAGCGATTTAAGCTTAAGCATGGAATTCTTATTTTTACGGAAGGTTCGGCATATCCAGAGAAAGCAATACGACCTCTTAAAAATGGAACAGCAGGTATTGCCATCGAAATGGCTAAACGAAGTGATTTTACGATGGATCTACACATAGTCCCCACGGCACTTAATTATACTAGTTTTTGGCCGCACATTCAAAAGACGGTACATGTAACGTATGAGAAGCCTATTCCAATCTTGGAATATGTGGAGATGATTAAGAATGACGAGAAGGGATTTACCCAGATGCTGAACAGTAAAATTCAAGTTAATTTTGACAGAAATGTAGTTATTACAAAAGGCGATTTTACAGCAGAAAAAGAATTTTTGCATGAGGTTATCGTGAATGAAAATTATGAAACTGCAGCGTTTAAAATTAATGAACGTTGGAAGCTTTCGGTTCATAAAATAAATCAAATGAATGCCGATTTTGCCGAGAAGGTAAATACGTACATGGCAGATTTAAAAAAACATAAAGTGCTTGATTCTAACGCAGGGAACAGAGGGTTTGATTACCTTTCTGCATTACTGGCCATTGTAACCATGGGTTGGAGTCTGCCGATTTATTTCATTTGGTTATTACTCTTCAAATTGAATGATCGTTTTGTACATAGAAAGTTTAAAAACATTGTGTTCCGAGATGCCGTGAAAGCATTAGTTGGAATGCTTCAAGGCATTGGTTTAGTTATCGGTGTAGCGATTACAGCTGCGGTTCTTACGCCATCTTACTGGTGGCTGCTGTTTACCATCAGCGGTATTTATGGTGCTATGTGTTGGTTTAGAACGATAGAAGCATTTCCTCACTTATGGAGCGAACTCCAATGGCTAGGACTATCTGATAACGTAAAAAAAGAAATTACAAAAAAGCGAGAAGCTATTATTGATGGACTAAGCAACTCGCTTTGATTCTTTAATGGGTTACGATAACCTTCTTCACTATTCTCTTTTGGTTACTTTGTATTTCTAAGAAGTACGTTCCTGCAGATAGTTCACGTACATCTATTTGATTGTTAGCACTTTTAGCAACCAAATCGCCTTTTAGATTATAAAGATTACCGCTGCTATTGTTGGCTCCAACGAGTTTAATGTAATCACTAGAAGGATTAGGATATGTATTAAATTCTTGTGTAGTTATTGCTTGTGTTTTAGCTACTAAATTATTTTTTAAATCAGCAGTCCAAATTCCTCTTCCGTGCGTAAAAATAAACAACTTACGGTCACTGTGTCTCAGTCTAATTTGATCAATAGGCACATTTGGAATACCCATTTCTTTGTTCCAGCTCAATCCACCATTGAGGGTAGAATACAAACCGTAATCAGTTGCAATGATAATGTGGGCGCTCATTTCAGGGTCTACTTCTATCCAGTTAACGGGTAAGCTACTTGGCAAATTACTACTTATGTCCTCCCAAACAGGTTCTGCAGTGTTGGCACCTTTTATACGCCATAACCTACTTTTAGGGTTTACGTTGGTAAGCCCGCAATAAATGACACTCGCGTCATTCGGATCTACTTCTATACAACCGATAGTACTTCCTAAGAATAATGGATACTTAGTGGTCCACATGCTTATTTCAGAAGCTTCTGGAGCGGTTGCAGCTTTATCTACTCTATAAAGCCTAGACGCGGTTCCTCCAATGTACGCAGTTGGATTAATTTCATTACTAAGGCCTATGGCGTAACTATCGCCTACCAAGTCGGTAGTAAGCTTTATCCAACTTGCACCTGCATCTACAGAACGAAATATTTCTTTGCGTGTGGGTACGTAAAGTTGATTGCCATCTAGATTATTTATTTCTATTGGGTTAATAAACCAAACGCCATCATCTCCTCCAACAGCGGTTCTAATTGTACGCCCGATGTTGCTGTTTCCTGTACCCGTTCTCCACAGGTTTAGGTATTGAGACGAGACATATCTAACAGCCGAATTTTGTTGATTTACGGCACAAAATGATCCGTCACCTCCCCAGATACTTGGCATATTTGCTGCACCACTTTGGCTATATCGGGTTCCGTTATCTTGTGTTCCTCCAATGAGAGAAGTACCCGTAGGGTAAAAATGTCCTGCATAGAATTGTGTAATATTTAGTCCATTGTTAAGCGTAGTAAAGGTAGACATATTGTTTTTGTCCATTCGATATACGCCGCCGTCATTTCCAACAAGAAGACTTGTATTACTTTCCCAAGTAAGTTCATGGTAATCCGAATGAGAATTAGCCATTTCTCTCCATGTCTGACCTCCATCGGTAGAGTATGCAGGTGCTACTGCCGCAGTTACCACAAAATTAGTATCAGCTGGAGCTACGGTAAGAATAAAATCATACCATGCTTGTGTGTAACTAATAAATGTCGGACTACTTATTTGTGTCCAAGAAAGGCCCCCGTTTGAGGTTTTATATATTCCTTGCAATGCGTCTCCAGACCCTACTGCAAGTTGCGCGAACATAACTTGCGGGGATTGTTTGGCATAACTAAAGCTAATTCTGCCGTATCCTGAAGTTGGCCATCCTGCTCCATTTAGTCGTTGCACTGATAAATCAGATTCCTTCATTTTTACGATTCCGTAGGCATCGAATGCAGCCATAATATAGCCATCGTCGGTTGCTTTTATTTCATGCACTCTACCGCTAGGCATCTGACTTACTCTGCTAAAAGTAGCACCACCATTGGTACTTCTCCAAACACCACTGGTGTGTGTTGCTACATAAAGGGTGCTGTCTATCGTTAGTGAATGCTCTACATCCCAAATACCATTTAAGGCAGTGGTAGCAGTATGAGCAAGGTGTTCAAAGGTTTTTGCACCGTCTCTTGATCTAAAAAGACCGAGCCCGCCTAAGTCTGCCGTGTTACCAAAAGCCTCACCTGTTCCATAGTAAAACACATTTTTATCAAAAGGACTTTGGGTAATACAGGTCGCAGACAGGGTAGGAGCATTATTGTCTACAATAGCCCATGAAGCACCTTTGTTTTCAGAAACCCAAATTCCGCCAGAAACGCCTGCACACAAGAATCGGTTTGCATTGAAACGATCTATAATTATACTTCTGTTACGGCCACCCACATTGTCTGGTCCTACTTCAGTAATGTTTTCTAAATTATTTTCTGCTTTCTTATAAAGTGCAGCGTTAGCTTGGTCTGCAGCATACCATTTGGCATGCATTCCAGCTGGTATCTTGCCATTTTCGTCACCTTTTAGTTCAAGGTATTGGTCCATCCAACCCGGATGTTGCAATGTGCTATCTGCGTTTTTGTCTTTTTTTGTAGAGACAAAGGTCACAATGCTTACTAATATCACAACGCTAATCCCAAGAACTTTATATTTCATCTCTTCTTTAACAATTAATCTTTCTTTCTGTTTAATGCCATGCTCTTTATCATCCATTTTGGTAATGGTTTGAGCGCATTACGTTTTCTTAAATCCAAATACCATCCTATCTTTTTTAGAATTGGTATTTTATGTGTTTCTACAAATTCTATCAGCGTTCCGTCTGGATCTTCTATGTAGCTAAAATGTCCAGCAGCTTCACCCATATCAAAAGAGTTTGCACTATCTACGGTAAAAGGATGACCTGCAGCTTCACATTCTTCTTGCAGAGCTTTCATTCCTATAATATCATAACAGAGGTGAATAAAACCTAGATCGCCCCAAAAACGATCTTTATAGATTTGTTCTCCTGGATGATCAATATTTTGAACGAGTTCAATTTGTGAAGATCCAAGCAGTGGGCTAAAACTTCCTTTTCGTGTTTCGCTGTGCGTTAAAATAGCCCGCTTGAAATTGTTTCTTCCCCCATTTAAAATTGACAAATCATTGAACGAGCCTTCATCTTCCCAAATTACGGTATCGTAGCCCAGTATGGTTTTGTAAAATTCTTTAGATTTTTCAATGTCAGAAACACCTATAATTGCTCCGTAAACGCCTCCCGTGTCATCGCCTCGTTGACTAAACCAGTCATTGGATTCTACGATTTGGAACATGTTCCCGTATGGGTCTTTTATAAAAAAATGTAATTGACCGTTTGGGGTCTTTTCTATTTGTTTAGAAACAAGATACGTTTTATCAAAATTTGCAAATGCCAGTTTCACACTAGGGCTTTTAATTTTACAAATATTTATGCCATAATCACCGAGTCTCGCTGGTTTTTCTGGGCCTACAGGAGTTCGACTAGTATATTGCCATATCTCAAATCCTCCTCCTCCTTGCATATTAAGTGCAAGTATTGCATGTCTGTCGTGTGGTGCCCCTCCAGTGTAAGGTAACATTAGAGCAGCAGTTGCAGCCTCTTCAAATACAGGGACATCCATACTTAAATTCTTACGATACCATGCCCATGCATCGTGTACATTTGGGATTCCTATGCCCATTTGTTGTATTCCGCTGATTGTTTTTTTCAAGATGGGCGAAAATACTTTTTGTGAGCGTGCTAGGCAAATCGAATTTGTAATCGTACAAATGAAGAAAAAGAAAACCCCTTTCTGCTTTACTTAGGGCTCGAGGCTATACCCTACACAGCAATGGACCGATAGAAGTAATATTTACTTTGTGTTTACTCGCTTGGCTATAAATCTAAAAAGAGCAGGGATATACCTTTTTAGATAGATCAATAGTATTTCACCACCACCGATGTAAATTTCTGATCTGTTTCTGCGTATGCCTTGTTTTATTTTAGCTGCACAAATATCTACATCTACGCCATTAAGTTGACCGTCGTCCATCTGAGCGTGGGCAGCTCCGTCACCTTTCAGTGCATTTTTACTAATGTCCGTTTTTATTCTGCCAGGGCAAACTACGGTGGTGTAAATTTGGGTGTCCTTTAGTTCTAGACCTAGGGCTTCATAAAATCCATGCAGGGCGTGCTTACTAGCGGAATAATAGGATCGCAATGGGAATCCAAACTTGCCTGCCGCACTGCTCATCCCAACTATGTTCCCAGTACCAGTTTTAAGCATGAGAGGTAACACAGCCTTAGTTAAATGAACGCTACCAAAGAAATTAACTTCCATTAATTTACGTCCAACGTCATTAGAGGTTTCTGTGACCAGAGCCCGTTGACTTACTCCTGCATTATTAATTAGAACGTCTACACGCCCAAATTTAGCGGTCACTTCTGCCACTGCTTGTGTTATAGCGTCTTCATGTACTACATCCAGCGGAAGTACGTAAGCATTTGACAGTAAGGTGGCTACTTCATTCAATTGGTCTTCTTTTCTGCCAGATAGAATGATGGTGTTATCTTTCTCATTGTAAGCCAATGCTAGTGCTTTTCCAATACCCGTGCCGGCACCTGTTATCCAAATTATTTTACTCATTAGGCGGTATGCAATATTAAGTAATTATCAAAAAAGGAATACTCTAGTTCTAAGCTCTGCTTGTAATCATCCTTATGTATATGACCTGTAAGTGTTCCACTTTCTTTAAGTGGGGCATAATCAAGTTTGAGGTGTTGTTTAAAATCTAATGCATTAAATCCGTAATATTTATATAAAGCTTCTTTTGCACACCACAGCATGTAAAGTCCTTTTAGGTCGTCAGCCAAAAAAGCTTCTTCGTCTGGCCGCATGAATTTACCCTGTATACGTCTTACGCGTTCAGTTATTTCTTCCATGTCAATTCCGCATTCTCGTTTTTTGGTAAACATAAATCCAGCGTATTTTCCGGCATGAGTTATAGATATTTTGTGATCTTCACTGTCAAAGTATGGTTTGCCGTACTCATCTTTTTCTAAAAAATCAAAATCAGGACAAACGGTATGCGCCAGAACACGAGCAGCAAGATTATGCCTATTGACTTTTTCAAAGTCCAAATTAGCAAGCCAAGATGACGGTAGCAGTTGCCAAAGTTCTTCTTTTGATTCTTCTATGAGCCAAAGCGCAACTATTCCATTCTTTATATGTTTCTTCGTATGTAATGGCACGTAGACCAGAAATTAAGATTGCAAAGGTAGCACAATTGAAAGGCCATAAAGATTCCATTTATGATTTTGTGGTTGACAAAAAAACGCGGACGATATACTCCGCAGGTGCTGAAGGTTATGTGGTGAAATGGGATATTGATAATCCAGATAATGGTCATCTTGTACTGCAAGGCGGAGAAGCGTTTTACAGTATGACTAAGCATGAAACTCATTTATTACTGGGTTCTCGCAATGGAGAAATATTCAAAGTAAATCTCGCTGATAACACCTTAGTCAGTAAACAAGAAAAGCACCATGGGGGTGTTTTTTTTATAACGGGTACCACTAGTGGGGGTGAAGACGGGGTGTTATGCTACACACGTGACAAAGAGCAGTGCTCGTTGCAAGTGTCAAACGAAAGTTTAAGATGTATAATTCAATCGGAAATTAGTTATTTCATCGGAGCTTCAGATCATCTTATTTATGAGGTAAATAAAGAAACGATGCAGGTCACGCGTACATTTAGTGGTCATACCAACTCCGTTTTTGCTTTGGCATTTTTAGATGAAAATACGCTAGTAAGTACGGGGCGAGATGCCATAATTAGGGCTTGGGACTTGACTATTGGCAAAGAAGTTTTTTCAGTTGCAGCACATGAGTATCAGGCGAAAAGCTTAAGCTTTAATGGTAATATTTTGATCAGCTCGAGTATGGATAAAACAATAAAACTCTGGAATGATCAGCTGGAATTAGTAAAGGTAGTTGACTTTGCCAGATACCAAGGTCATACCAATTGTATAAATAAGGTGGAGTGGATAGACGAAAATATGTTTGTAAGTTGTAGTGATGACCGTTCGCTTTGCCTTTGGAAAGTTGAAATAATGCTTTAAAATTGAAGCAATCAAAAACCAATGATACTTAGCGATACACGAATCTTAGAAGAAATAGAGAAAGGCACTATTCTAATTGAACCATTTAACAGGAGCGACCTTGGAACTAATAGTTACGATGTGCACTTGGGGAAACATTTAGCGTGTTATACGGACAGGGTTTTGGATGCACGTGAGCATAATAAAATTGAGCATTTTGAGATTCCAATCAATGGATTTGAATTACAACCTGGAGTTTTGTACCTAGGGGTAACGGAAGAGTATACCGAAACCCATGCGCACATACCTTTTTTGGAAGGTAAAAGCAGTACAGGTCGTTTAGGAATAGATATACATGCGACTGCAGGTAAAGGAGATGTAGGATTTTGTAATACGTGGACACTTGAAATATCGGTAACTCAACCGGTTCGGGTTTACAAGGGTATGCCAATAGGACAGCTTATTTACTTTGTAGTAGAGGGTGATGTAGAAACCATGTACAACAAGAAAGCAAATGCTAAGTATAATAAACGCACGATTAAGCCAGTAGAAAGCATGATGTGGAAGAATAAGTTTTAACTTAGTCAACGGTAATTAGGTTTCGAAGAAGAGGTGAAGTGGAGTTATGTTTAGGGGCTGTTTACATTTAAAAACTATCTAATGAGCATTAACTAACTCACTAACGTTCCCACTTCTACGCCTTTTACAACCTCTATAAGATTTCCCGCTTTATTCATATCAAATACGATAATGGGGAGGTTGTTTTCTTGACAAAGGGTAAAGGCCGTCATATCCATTACTTTAAGGTTGCGGCTGATTGCCTCGGTAAAGCTTAGTTTATCAAAACGAGTAGCGGTTGCGTCTTTTTCAGGATCTGCAGTATAAATACCATCTACACGGGTTCCTTTCAAGATAACATCTGCTTCAATTTCTACCGCTCTAAGACTAGCTGCGGTGTCTGTAGTGAAGTATGGATTCCCCGTTCCTGCACCAAGTATTACCACACGCCCTTTTTCCAGGTGCCTAATGGCTCTTCTGCGTACAAAAGGTTCTGCTACTTGTTCCATTTTAATAGCACTCAGCAATCGCGTGTAAACACCTTCGTTCTCCAAAGCTCCTTGCAAGGCCATGGCGTTTATCATAGTAGCTAGCATACCCATATAGTCTGCATTAGCCCGATCTTTCATTCCGCCTTCTACACCGCTTACTCCTCGGAAGATATTTCCGCCGCCTATTACGATGGCTACTTCTATACCTAGAGCTACTGCCGCTTTTATTTCACGAGCATACATGGCAAGTATGCTGCTGTCTATACCAAATTCTTTATCGCCAAGCAAAGCTTCGCCGCTTAGTTTGAGTAGTATTCGTTTATATTTCATGGGTAGTGTGGTGTTTTGGATGAATGGAATGGTGCCTTTTTGTTCAATAAGTTCTGGATGTATATGCAAAGCGCTCATTCAAGGATCAAAGGTAAGTTGAAATTAGAAAGTATGGAAATAAAAAATGCCCTTCACAAACGTGAAGGGCATTTTTTATATAGTATAAGATTAGTTGCTTACGCTCCTAATTGGAATCGTGTAAAGGATTTTACAGTAAGATTAGCATCAACTGTTTTTAAGAAAGCAGCTACAGTCATAGAACTGTCTTTAACAAATGCTTGGTGCATAAGTGTGCTGTCTTTATAGAAACGTTGAAGTTTACCTTGCGCGATTTTATCTAGCATTTCTTCTGGTTTACCCTCTTGATGTGCGATATCTCTTCCTATTTCTAATTCTTTATCTTTCACCTCTTGAGATACAGAAGTTTCATCCACAGCAATAGGATTCATAGCCGCTATTTGCATAGCTAAGTCTCTACCCGCTTGCAAAGCAGATTCTTGGTTTGAGTTAAGTGCTACTAATACACCTATACGATTTGCACCGTGGTTGTATGCAGCTACACCTTCAGAAGAAACAAGAGCATAATTAGAAACATCTATTTTTTCTCCGATTACCGCTGTTTTGTCTACCAAGATTTCACCAAGTGTTTTGCCATCAAATGGAGTCGCAAGTAATGCGTCTCTGTCTGCAAATTTTTGATCTAAAGCAATATCAGCAATTTTATTTGCGAATGCTACGAAATCATCATTTTTAGCAACGAAGTCAGTTTCACAATTTACCTCTACAACAATACCATAGGTGTTGTCAGCAGAAGATTTAGCGATAGACAGACCTTCTGCAGCGTCTCTATCCGCTCTTTTTGCAGCTTTAGCAGCTCCACTTTTTCTAAGTATATCGATAGCAGCATCGATGTCGCCTTCTGCTTCTTGCAAAGCTTTTTTGCAATCCATCATACCGGCTCCTGTCATTTGTCTAAGTTTGTTAACTACAGACGCTGTAATAGTTGTCATTATTCTATTATTGAGTGTGTTGTTTTAAAATAAAAAGTCTGTTGGACTATGCTTCTTCTTTTTCAGCTTTAGACGCTTCTATTCCTGCAGCATCTACTTCACCGTCTTTTTGAGCCTGTTCTTTAGCTTGGTTTCTCTCAGCCAAACCAGAAGCGATAGCATCGGTAATTTCAGTGATAAGGATGTGAAGTGATTTTGCAGAGTCATCGTTTCCTGGGATTGGGAAATCCACTTTAGTAGGATCAGAATTGGTATCTACAATAGCAAATATTGGAATATTTAGCTTTTGAGCTTCTTTAACTGCAATATGCTCTCTTTTAATATCTACAATGAAAAGTGCAGAAGGAATTCTGTTCAAGTCTTCGATACCGCCTAATACACGTTCCAATTTTTCTTGGTCACGAGATTTCATCAAACGCTCTTTCTTATTCATGTTTTGGAAAGTTCCATCGCTTTTCATTTTTTCGATAGATTGCATTTTCTTGATAGACTTACGCACGGTAGCAAAGTTAGTTAACATACCACCCAACCATCTTTGGCTTACGAAAGGCATGTTTACTCTTTTTGCGTTCTCTTCCAATATTTCTTTAGCTTGTTTTTTAGTAGCTACATACATTACTTTTCGTCCTGTTTTGGCCATATTAGCAATGGCTTGTTTAGCTTCTTCTAATTTAGCTGAAGTTTTGTTAAGATCAATAATGTGAATACCATTTTGCTCCATAAAAATATAGGGAGCCATTTTTGGATTCCATTTGCTGGTAAGGTGACCAAAGTGTACACCTGCTTCTAATAATTTTTCTGTACTTACTGCCATGGTCTTAACGTTTACTGAATTGTGTTTTCTTTCTTGCTTTTGGTTGACCCGGTTTCTTACGCTCAACAGAACGAGAATCTCTTGTCATTAAACCTTTTGCTTTTAATGCTGGTTTCAAATCGGCATCAGCTTTTACTAAAGCTCTTGCGATAGCAAGTTTGATAGCATCTGCTTGACCTGTAGTTCCACCACCGTCTACGTTTACCTTTATGTCATATTTACCTTCCATGTTGCAAGTTTGCAACGGTAAATTAACATAGTACCATGACTCTGGAGAAGCAAAGTACTTTTCTAACGGTCTGTTATTCACCGTAATAGTACCTTTACCTTCACTCATGTATACACGAGCTACTGATGCTTTTCTTCTCCCAATTGTATTTATAACGTCCATATAATTAAATGTCTAATTTGGTTGGTTTTTGAGCCTCATGAGGATGCTCAGTACCTACAAACACGTGCATGTTCGTAAATAATTTTCTTCCAAGTCTGTTCTTAGGCAACATGCCACGAACACCTCTTTCAATAAGGTCTTTTGGTTTTCTAGCTAATAAATCTTTAGCTATTTCAACACGACGACCTCCAGGGTATCCACTGAAGTTTTGATATTCTTTAACGTTCAATTTATTACCAGTCATGGTAATTTTCTCTGCGTTAAGAACAATTACATTGTCGCCACAATCTACGTGTGGTGTGAAACTAGTCTTGTTTTTGCCTCTAAGTACTTTTGCTACTTCAGAACAAAAACGACCTAATGTTTTTCCTTCTGCGTCAACTACAACCCACTGTTTGTCTACAGTTTTAGCGTTTGCTGAGATGGTTTTGTATGATAATGTATCCACTTTATTATGTTATTACCTCGAAAATTTCGGGCTGCAAATGTACCTTTTTGTACTTATTTTTCAAATATTTCAAAAGAAAATATGAAAGTTTCTTAAAAATGCATTTTTAAGCTCGATTCGGTAGGTCATTTTAAACTTGTTTTTGCCAATATTCAACGTCAATCCATTGCGCATGTTTAAATCCTACTTTGTCAAACTTCCCTATCTTGAAAAAACCTAGTTTTTCGTGTAATCGGATGCTGCCGTCATTGGGTATAGTAATACATGCTATTGCATTCACAATTTCAAAAAGAGGTAAGGATGTCAATAATGCATTATAGAGTCGCAAGCCAATTCCTTTTCCGTGATAATTGGGGTGTATATATATAGTAGTCTCTGCACTGTGCTTATATGCCGTTTTCGTTTTCCATGCGGAAGCGTATGCATATCCTACGATATGGTCATCTTGGTATGCCACAAGTACTGGGTAATCTTTTTGAAGCAGTGATATCTTGTTCGACATTTGCTCATACGAATAAGCCTCTACATCAAAAGTGATTACGGTATGTTGAATGTAATGATTGTAAATGTCCAGAATTTGCTGAATATCTTCAACCGAAGCTTCTCTAATTTGAACCGTTTGCATGGTATTATTCTCCTGTCAATTCACCCATTTGGATTTCGAGTCCGTCAATAGCTTCTGAAACGAAGATTTGACACATTAACCTGCTGCCTGGTATATCCAACACAAATGCTTCGTCTAACATAGCTTCTTCATCCTCGCTCATTTCGGGCAAATGGTGATCGCTTTTTACCGTGCAATTGCAAGTAGCGCACATGGCCATTCCGCCACACGTAGCCTTGATAGGCAATTCATTTGCTCGTATAGCCTCCATTACATTGAATCCCATATCGGTTGGAGCCAAGATGCTGTGCGTTACCCCGTCTAAATCTGTGACGTGTATGGTTATCATATTTTCCACTGGTGCAAAAGTAATTAAGTTTGAGTTTCGATTACTTAAGCTTAAAATTAACATCCTATTGGTAAAATACCTGCTTTTTATAAATGAATACGGGAAGTTCATCCTTGCTTTTAAGCACTCCGTTAAGGTGAACAGAGTTTAGTTCGGTCTCATCACAAGAGCATATTCCTTTCCCTGTTGTATTAATGAACAAGGGCTGTTCGAGAAGGGTAATGACAGAATCATCCCATACTACTTCGTAGTAAGAATTAGTTGAATTTTCGTTAAGGTTAAGCAGCCAAGCATCTATTGCGCCGTACGATAGTCAGGTCTTGCTTGGATTCATATAGAGCGGTTGAGTATCTTTTGCAGCATTAGTTCAATGTGTAACTAAAACTAAATTTCCTATTTCAGAAGAACTAAATCCGCTTCGCAGCGAGGTATCTAATTGCAAAATGGGTGTAGATGGATAATCCGCACAATCATCACAACACGAGGAAAAAACAATACTTTCGAGTAATGTCCATGTAATTAATTTTCATATCAAACTCAATTCTAAGAAAGCTACCAATTTTCTGCGGCTTCTACTGCTTTTCTTACACTTCCATGTTTTAAGAGTAGCTCCTGTGCAGTGAAATCATCTAATCCAGTTTGCTCCATTATCATTCGAGTACCTCTCAGTACAAGTTTCTTGTTGCTCAGCTGCATATCGACCATACTATTGCCTTGTACGTGACCAAGCTTGATCATTAGGCTTGTGCTTATCATGTTTAGTATTAGTTTTTGGGCAGTACCACTTTTCATGCGTGTACTTCCTGTTACAAATTCAGGGCCTACAACTGCTTCTATTTTATAATCGGCGATTTGGCCTATTTTGCTGTCTGTGTTACACGCTATAGCGCCGCAAGAAACGCTGTTAGCTACACATTGCTCCAATGCTCCTGTAACGTAAGGAGCTCCGCCACTGGCACTTATACCTATTACAAAATCACGTTTACTAATGGAATGGGTTTGTAAGTCATACCAGCCTTGGAGCGGATCGTCTTCTGCATTTTCTACTGCTTGTCTTATGGCTGGATCGCCTCCGGCAATAATGCCAATTACGAGTCCTTGAGGCACTCCATACGTCGGAGGGCACTCACTTGCATCTACTATACCTAGCCGGCCGCTTGTGCCACTGCCCAAATAAAATAATCTGCCGCCATTCAGCATTTTAACATATGCTGCGTCTATCAATGCTTGTATGCTAGCCAATTGTTGCTCAATAGCTAAGGGAACTGTTTTGTCTTCTTGATTCATCCCTTGAAGAAGTTCCAAGGTTGATTTTTGATCTAAATCGTCGTGACGGCTAGATGATTCTGTAGTAAGCATGAATACGGCAAAGTTCCGTTAAATTACAGGAAAAAAAAATCACATTGGTGAATGTGATTTTTAGGTGCATTTAAAAGTAGACTCTAATTAAAGATATCCTTCATTTTGTCAAAAAAGCCGCGCTCTTTGCTTGGATCAGGGATAAAATTCTCTGATTCAAGCAGCTGTTTCATCATCGCTTTTTCGTCATTACTTAGTTTTTTAGGGGTGAAAACATCTACGTAAATAAGCTGATCGCCTGTTGCGTAACCATTGACGTCAGGTATTCCTTTGCCACGTAATCTGAGTACTTTTCCACTTGCCGTTCCAGGTTCAATTTTAATACGCGCTTTACCACTTACGGTTGGTACTTCTACATCGGCACCTAAAACCGCTTGCGGGAAGCTAATATGAAGGTTATAAATAATATTATTTCCATCTCGCTCAAGACTCTCGTGTTTTGCTTCTTCTACCAATACGATGAGGTCGCCTGCTACACCTCCTGGCATTTCATTACCACGACCTTGCACATTAAGTTGCATGCCGTCTGCCACTCCTGCAGGAATTTGAATAGATGTGGTAACTTCTTCGGTTATTAAACCCATTGCATCAGCGCCGGCAGGGACATTTTTTATTTTTTTACCCATTCCTCTACACGTAGGGCAGGGGCTTGCGGTCTGCATTTGACCTAAGAAGGTGTTTTGAACACGAGTTACCTGACCGCGACCACCACAAGTAGCGCAATTGTCAAATGTCACACCGTTGGCAACAACCTTCTTTTTGTACTTTATTTTCTTTTCTACGCCACTGGTAACGTCTTCTAGGCTTAGTTTTAACTTTATACGAATGTTAGAACCAACAGCTTGTCTGCCGCCGCTTCTTCCACCTCCGCCACCGCCAAAAAAGCTTTCAAATGGACTGCCGCCACGACCACCAAAAACATCTCCAAAATGACTAAAAATATCATCCATGTTCATGCCTCCTCCGCCAAAGCCACCTTGACCGTCTACTCCAGCGTGTCCATATTGGTCGTAACGTTGTTTTTTGTCAGCGTTACTTAGTATTTCATACGCTTCGGCAGCTTCTTTGAATTTATCTTCGGCCGCTTTATCACCCGGGTTTTTATCTGGGTGAAATTGAATGGCTTTTTTACGATATGCCTTTTTTATTTCTTCAGCACTCGCACTTTTGGTTACTCCTAGTATGTCGTAAAAATCTCTTTTAGCCATTATTGTCCCACTACTACTTTAGCGTATCTAATTACTTTATCATTCAGCATGTAGCCTTTTTCAACTTCATCCACTACCTTTCCAATTTGTTTTTTATTGGGTGCGGGTATACGGGTAATGGCTTCATGTATTTCTGGATCAAAATCTTGATCTATCGATTTGAAGGATTTAAGTCCCTTAGATTCTAGTGTACTTTTAAATTTATTAAAGACCAAATCGACACCTTGACGAATCGTTTTAACATCTCCCTTTTTGTCCATATTTTGTAGGGCACGTTCAAAATCATCCATGATAGGAACCAGGTCTGTCATAATATCCTGTCCAGCAGTTTTAAATAATTCAATACGTTCTTTGGATGTACGTTTTCGGTAATTATCAAACTCTGAATAAAGTCTTAAATATTTATCATTAAGCTCAATAATTTTCTCCTCGGCTGTTGGCTCTTTGGTTTCAACACTATCATTTTCAGACGCTTGTGTTGTTTCTTCAGTAGAGTTTTCTACTATCTCTTCTTGCTCTTTGTTCTCTTCTGACATCATTGTAAATGTGCTAATACGCAATACGAGTTTGCAAAAGTATTGCCACGACCTATTGTGTCATATTGACACCAATTATTCTGCCAAGTATGCGGCAAGCGTTTTTTCAAGATCGTTTCCCATTATATTTTTGGCTATAATGGTTCCGGCAGAATCGATTAGTAAATTATGTGGCAAAAAGCGAAAGTTGTACTGTTCAACTATAGGGCTATCCCATTTTTTGAAATCGGACACGTGATTATCCCAGTTCATTCTATCATTTTTTATGGCCTTTTGCCAAATGGAAGAGTCGGAGTCTAGGCTTACACTGTATACGTCAAATCCGTTCCCAATTTTAAAGCTGGCGTCTTTATATTGAGCATAAGCCTTACGTATATATTGATTTTCGATGCGACAAGGGTTGCACCAACTTGCCCAAAAATCAATGAGGACTAATTTGCCCTTCAAGCTGCTTAATTTGCTTATTTTTCCTTCGCCGTTTTTAAGTTCAATCTCTGGTGCTTTCTCTCCAATAGCGGGATGAATAACGGTAACGTTTGATTTAAATGCAGTGATTATCACCAAAAGTAAAGTAATACCAAAAGCATTTAGGTTTTTCATTTTTAAGATCTTGTAATTCTTGCTCCAATTGCGTTTAAACGGGTTTCAATATCTTGATAACCTCTGTCTATTTGCTCAATATTGTGAATAGTACTTTTACCTTCTGCGCTCATTGCTGCGATAAGTAAGGAAACTCCAGCTCTAATATCTGGAGAAGACATTGTAGTTGCTTTTAAGGGAATCCTCCTGTCTAGTCCCATTACAGTTGCTCTATGCGGGTCACATAATATTATTTGCGCTCCCATGTCAATTAGATTATCTACAAAAAATAAGCGACTCTCAAACATTTTTTGGTGTATGAGCACGTTCCCTTTGGCTTGTGTGCACATTACAAGTATTACACTGAGTAAATCTGGAGACAACCCAGGCCATGTTGCATCAGAGATAGTCATCATGCTCCCATCTATAAAACTATCTATTTCATAATGTTTATTTTCAGGTATTATAATATCGTCGTCTTTGATAATAAATTGAACGCCAAGTTTTTTGAATACTTTAGGGATTATGCCTAATTGATCCACTCTGCATTTTTCAATGGTTATTTCCGATTGGGTTAGTGCTGCCAAACTAATAAAAGAACCTATCTCGATCATGTCTGGGAGTATAGTATGCGTACATCCTGCGAGTTCGTTGACGCCTTCAATCACCAACAAGTTGCTTCCTACTCCAGCTATTTTGCCTCCCATAGAATTTATCATCTTGCATAATTGTTGTAAGTAAGGTTCACAAGCAGCATTATAAATGGTGGTGGTGCCTTTAGCCATTACAGCGGCCATCAGAATATTGGCGGTGCCCGTTACCGAAGCCTCTTCTAGTAGCATATAGCTACCACGCAGATTTTTACCTTCAACTTTATAGAAACCAGTATCTTTGTTATATATAAATTCAGCACCAAGGCTTTCAAAACCTATAAAGTGAGTGTCTAGCCTTCTTCTGCCTATTTTATCACCACCCGGGCTAGGGATGTAACCGATGCCAAAACGAGCTAGTAAAGGCCCAATGATCATTATGGAACCTCGTATAGCAGCTCCTTTTGTTCTGAATTCTTCCGTGTGAAAATAATCCAAATCTATTTCGTCGGCTTTAAATACCCAATTTCCTTTTGCCTTGTGCTCTACTTTTACACCAAAACCTTGGAGAAGCTCAATCATTCTGAGTATATCTCTAATTTCAGGAACATTGTGCAGTTCTACTTCATCGGCAGTTAATAAGACTGCAGCAAGTATTTGTAATGCTTCATTTTTAGCTCCTTGCGGAGTGAGTGTACCTTTGAGTTTGTGGCCACCTTCTATGGTAAAAGTTCCCATTTATCTTTTTTTATATTTAGGGTTGAAAGGTTTCTTTTTATTTTTATTGTTCTTGTTTCTAATGTTAGGATACAACGG